>NZ_JABUZD010000169.1:0-200532 GCF_014897875.1 Halomonas sp. 3A7M | reverse complement strand
TGAAAGCCGCATCATGGCGCGGGTTTTCATGCATTTTCCCTGATGGGGCTAGTCGTCGTGGTGATGTTTATGTTTTTAGGCAATCTGCGCACCACACTAGTGCCTGCAGTGACGGTACCGATTGCTGTCATTGGAGCATTTACCGCCCTAGCCGCCATGAACTTTTCGATTAATCTACTCACGCTATTGGCGCTGGTACTGGCGATTGGGTTGATTGTTGATGACGCGATTGTAGTGCTTGAAAATATCAATCGGCGTATGCACGACTACGCAGAAACACCTCTGGTCGCAGCATTTCGAGGCACACGGCAAATCGCTTTTGCGGTGATTGCTACCACGCTGGTGCTGGTGGCAGTCTTCGTTCCCCTCAGCATGCTGCAGGGGGATATTGGTCGGCTATTTTCAGAGTTTGCACTTACCATGGCGGCAGCGGTTGTTGTCTCAACCCTACTAGCCCTTACCCTCACCCCAATGATGGCTTCTAAGATTCTCAAGCCGGGCATGCATGATAGCCGGCTTAGCCAAGCCGTTCAGTGGCTGCTAACGGGCACCCAGCGTCGTTACCAGCGCGCATTAGAAATCGTACTCACATTAAAGTGGCTGGTCGTTGCCCTGTTTTTCTTGTTGATAGCCGCTACCGCCTGGCTGGCAACCGAGCTGCCCAATGAATACACCCCGCAAGAAGATCGTGGCAATTTCATTATCCTTGTCAACGGCCCAGAAGGCGCAACGTTTGACTATATGATGGACTATATGGATGAGATAGAGGCTAGATTGACGCCTTTTGTGGACAATGGTGAGCTTGAACGAATTGTGGTTCGTGCACCACGTGGCTTTGGTAATATCGAAAATTTCAACAGCGGTTTTATTATCGTCAACATGGCTGACTGGGGAAGCCGTCGTAGCGCTTGGGAAATCATGGCCGAGATTCGCCAGCAGCTACGAACACTGCCGGGTGTTCAGGCCTTTCCAGTGATGAGACAAGGTTTTGGACAGCGCACTCAAAAGCCTGTGCAATTCGTACTCGGGGGCGGCACTTACGAGGATTTAGCGCGTTGGCGGGATAGGTTGATTACTCATGTTCGTGAAAACAACCCACGTATTACCGCTATCGAAAGTAATTATGATGAGACCCAGCCCCAGTTACGCGTGGATATCAATTATGAGCGCGCTGCCGCACTGGGCGTCACGGTTACAGAGATAGGTCGGACGCTGGAAGTGCTGCTCGGTGGGCGTAACGTCACGCGCTATGTAGATGACGGGGAAGAGTACGATGTCATCCTTGAAGGTGACCGCAGCGGTCAAAACAGTCCTGCTGCGCTAAACAATATTCAAGTCCGCTCAGTACGTTCAGGCGAGCTGATTCCGCTAGCCAGCCTGGTAACGCTCTCTGACTTCGCGGGTGCTAGCACGTTGAACCGCTTTGATCGCGTTCGCGCCATTACGATTGAAGCCAATCTAGCCGATGGTTATCCCCTTGGTGAAGCATTGGAATACTTACAACAAGCCGCCGACAATGTATTGCCTGAAGAGGTACAAACGAACCTTGCCGGGCCTTCTCGCGATTTTCAACAGGCCAGTGGCGCTACCATGTTCTTATTAGTGCTCGGTGCCGTGGTGGTTTACTTAGTACTTGCGGCCCAATTTGAAAGCTTAATTCACCCGTTTGTTATCATGCTGACCGTCCCGCTAGCCATGATTGGCGCCCTGCTTGCTCTGCTGCTTAGCGGACAATCACTCAATATCTATAGCCAAGTAGGCTTAGTACTGTTGATTGGCCTTGCCGCTAAAAATGGCATTCTGATTGTTGAGTTTGCCAACCAGCTACGCGATGAGGGCCAAGCGTTTCGCTCTGCCTTGATTGAAGCGTCGGTAACACGCCTGCGACCGATTCTAATGACTGCGGTCACTACGATGGCGGGTGCGATACCGCTGATACTATCAAGCGGCCCGGGTGCGGAATCACGGCTGGTTATTGGCACTGTCATTATGGCGGGTGTTGGCTCTGCGACCGTATTTACGCTGTTTGTCGTCCCGGTAGCCTACGATCTGCTTGCACGATACTCAGGCTCGCCTGGGGCCGTTAAACGCCAATTAGAAGAAGAGATAGCCAGCGCTCCTATCGCTCATCATACGCCGCTTAATACCCCCGAGCGCTAACATGAGCCATTGCGAAAGGTCATATAACGGCCTTCGCACTAAGCAAAAGGCGCCACACAGGCGCCTTTTGTTTTAGGTCATGAAGATGCTAACTGCCGTCTTATTCACAGTTACCAATACGCTCGCCTTCAATCACTGTATTCATGGTCAGCTCACCCATCGGCGATTGAGTGAATATATCCACGTTGCCTTCGATCTGCTCACCCATAAAACGCATTTCGCCATCGATAGTCGCTTCACCGCCATCGGCACGGCAAATCATGCTGTAGGAAAGGCCATCGGCATTCATATCCTGGCTGAGCAGCTCGCAACCCTCTTCTTCTTCAATGAAGCCAAACTCAGCGCTATCCAGCTCTTCTTGAGTGATGCACTGACGTTCGGTTTCCGTTTGATCGGGGATTTGCATGTCACCACTCATGCTGGTCACGCTGACAAACTCCCACTCGCCAGGCGTGACGTTAGGGGTTTCTGCCTGGGCGACCATCGGGAAGGCCAAAAAGGCCGCTACTGCCATGTGTCGTATCATCATCGCACTCATCTCTAGGTGGCTTTAAGGAATACGTTATTATCCTACCTGATTCATTACTTACATGTCCTACCGGACAAGGTCACTGCTACACTATTATCTTCAGAGTTACTCATTTTCAGGGCTTTTCGATAAAAGGGCGCTAGCGATCACATTAAGGGGAAATAGCCATGCAGGATGACGCGCTAGTAAATTATGATTTTTACTGCCCCTACTGCGATACACCACTCACGTTTCTTATCGACACCTCTCAAGGTAGCCACGATACCTGGGAGGATTGCCACCAGTGCTGTGCGCCGATTCAATTACACATCATTGTCTCGCTAATAACCGGTGAGCTAGAAGCAGTGCTCACCGGGCGAGACGACGATGTGCTTTAGCGCCCGTCGCTAAGCACTCTCGGCTTGTCGCAGTAGTGCTTTTCGTTTTGCTTCACCCCGACGCATGAAGAACCACGCCAATAGCGTCGTGAGCGATACCGCCAGAATAATCAGCGTAGCCAGCGCATTGATCTTAGGCGACACCCCCATCCGCACCGACGAAAACACCACCATTGGCAGCGTGTTGGCACCCGGGCCAGAGACAAAACTGGCAATAACCAAGTCATCTAGTGACAGCGTGAATGCCAGCAACCACCCCGCTGCTAAGGCAGGCGAAATAACAGGCAGCGTAATAAAGAAGAAGGTCTTCACCGGTGGCGAGCCTAAATCCATTGCAGCTTCTTCAATAGAGCGATCAATTTCACGCAAGCGGGCTGCTACAACCACCGCAACATACGCACTGCAAAACGTTGTGTGAGCAATCCAGATAGTCGCCATGCCACGATCAGCCGGCCAGCCAATCAGTTGAGCCATCTGCACGAATAGCAGTAATAGCGACAGCCCCGTAATAACTTCCGGCATTACCAGCGGCGCGGTAACCATACTCGACAGTGCGGTCTTGCCGCGAAAATGGCCATAGCGCGTCATAACGAAAGCAGCCACTGTACCCAAGCATACCGCCATGCTGGCGGCAAAAAAGGCAATTTTCAGACTTGTCCAAACCGCAGACAGGATCTGTTGATCACGAAATAGTTCGCCATACCATTGTGTCGAGAACCCTGCCCACACTGTCACCAGCCGTGAGGCATTGAAGGAATAGACCACCAATACCACCATGGGCAAATAAAGAAACAACAGACCCAACACCAACATCACGGAGGTAAAGCGTGGGCGTCTACGCAGTCTCATCATTATTCAAGCTCCCGTGACTGGTAGCGATGGAACCACACAATGGGAATTAACAGCAGCAATAGCATTACCATGGCTAACGCCGAAGCCACAGGCCAGTCGCGGTTTAAGAAGAACTCTTCCCACAACACTTTACCAATCATCAGCGTATCCGGCCCCCCGAGTAGCTCAGGGATCACGAACTCACCGACGGCGGGAATAAATACCAGCATAGAGCCCGCGATGATTCCACCCATAGAGAGCGGCAGCGTGACTTTGATAAAGGTATTAAGCTTGCGCGAACCCAAATCAGACGCCGCTTCTAGCAGCGAGTTATCCAACCGCGTTAGATGGGCATAAAGCGGTAGCACCATAAACGGCAGATAGGCATAAACAATGCCGATAATGACAGCAAACTGAGTGTTCATCATGCGTAGCGGTGAGTCGATCAGCCCCATTCCCAACAATATGTTATTGATTAACCCGCTATTACTTAAAATACCCATCCATGCATAGACGCGAATCAAAAACGACGTCCACGACGGCAGCATTACCAACAGCAGCAAAATAAGCTGCCAGCGCCCCGGAGCACGGGCCATCGCATACGCCATCGGATAGCCAATCAACAGGCATACTGCTGTCGCTACAAACGCGGTTTTTATCGAGCCCCAGTAGGCCGCCACATAGAGAGAATCTGACAACAAAAACAAATAGTTGCCCAGATTCAAAAAGATATTGAGCGTTTGATCAGCATACTCAACCAGCGGCCCATAGGGTGGGATAGCAATGGCTGCTTCCGAAAGGCTAATCTTTAGGACCAGCGCAAACGGCAACAAAAAGAATAGCGTAAGCCACAAAAGCGGAAGCGCGATTACTGCGCGACGACCTAACTGCAACCGCTTTACGAAGCCTGCAATGCGAGATGGCATCATGATAGGCGATCTCCTGTCAGCCACTGAGGCATTAGCGGTTCAGCACGATAGCGCTATGGTCTTCCCAATAGACATAAACACTATCCTCCCAGGTTGGGCGATCACCACGCCGCTCAGTATTGGCCATACTCACTTTGATCATTTGCCCAGAGGCAGTACGCACGTAGTAAAGCGAGTAGCCCCCCAAGTAAGCAATATCATCAACCTTGCCTGCTTCCCAGTTGTACTCTGCGGATGGCTGCTCACGGGTTAGCCAGATTTTTTCAGGGCGCAGCGCAGCCCACACGCGGCGATCTACCGCCTGAGTCGTAATGCCATGATCAATATAGATCGGCCGAGATAAGGCGGGTGATGCAATGCGACAGTGGTCCGCAGCGTCTTCGACGATTTCACCTTCGAACAGATTCACCGTACCGACAAATTCCGCCACCATTCGGCTGGCCGGGCTTTCATAAATATCGACTGGTGAACCCACCTGCTCTATCCAGCCGTCGGCCATAATCGCAACGCGGTCCGCCATGGTCATGGCCTCTTCTTGGTCGTGGGTAACCATGATGCAGGTAACCCCCACCTGCTCAATGATTTCAACAACCTCGAGCTGCATTTCAGTGCGCAGCTTTTTATCCAATGCTCCCATCGGCTCATCCAGCAACAGCAGCTTGGGACGTTTGGCCAGCGAACGCGCAAGCGCTACCCGCTGGCGCTGTCCGCCGGAAAGCTGATGTGGTTTACGCTTAGCAAAACGTTCCATATGCACTAGTTTGAGCATCTGTGCGACACGCGCATCGACATCTGCCTTAGCTAGCTTGTCCTGCTTGAGCCCAAAAGCGATGTTTTGCGCTACCGTCATGTGGGGAAATAACGCGTAGGATTGAAACATCATATTGATTTGACGCTTGTGTGGCGGCATAGAGGTGATATCTTCGCCGCCTAGCAGAATCCGCCCTTCGCTGGGCGTTTCAAACCCCGCCAACATACGCAACAACGTCGACTTGCCTGATCCTGACCCACCTAGCAAGGCGAAAATTTCGCCGCGCTTTACCTGTAAATTAACATCATCGACCGCAAGCGCATCGTCGAAGCGCTTACTTAAGCGCTTTACCTCAAGCACACTATCTTCTGCAAACCTTGGCGTTTTTCCCTGAGCGCGCTGAGCGGCGGGAGGAGTTACCGCAGGAGAGGATGACGACTCGTTCGACAGGGGCGTAGTGACCATTCGCCACTCCCATCAAAAGGCCCGGAAACCGGGCGTTAAAAAAGTAACAGCGAGCCCAGCATTGGCTTGGCTCGCTGTTAGGCGATGACTAAATTAACGACCTGATTTGACGCGATTCCAGATACGCGTACGTGCGCGCAGAACGTCTTGAGGTTTTTCAGCCTGCAAATAGAGGTTTTCCATCACCTCGGCTTCAGGGTAAATAGCCGGGTCATTGATAATTTCATCGGAGAGATATTCATTAGCCGCCGCATTAGGGTTGGCATAACGCACGTACTCGGTAATTTCAGCGGCGATTTCCGGATCGAGAATAAAGTTAATGAAGGCGTGGGCATTTTCAGAATTCGGCGCATCCGCGGGCACTGCCATCATATCAAACCACAGTGCAGCCCCCTCTTTGGGAATGCTGTAGCCAATAGTGAAGTCACGGCCGGCTTCTTCGGCACGATCAGCCGCCTGGAAAACATCGCCGGAATAGCCTGCGGCCACACAAACATCACCATTCGCCAAGTCGGAAACGTAACGAGAAGAGTGGAAATAGGTCATATCGTCACGAACACTGGCAATGAGTTCACCAGCGGCTTCCAGGTCTTCGATATTTTCACTGCGCGGATCAAACCCTAGATATGCCATGGCGGGAGACAGCATTTCATCAGCAGAATCCAGCATCGACAGCCCACAACCGGCCTCGCTCAACGCGCCGGTAATTTCAGGATCAAAGAGCAGCGCCCAGCTATTCAGTGGCGCGTCATCGCCTAAAATGTCTGTCACACGGTCAACATTATAACCAATGCCGTTGGTACCCCACATATAGGGCACCGAGTATTCGCTACCCGAATCGATCTCTTCCAGGCTGGCCATCAATTCAGGATTGAGGTTATCTAAATTAGGCAATAGCTCATGATTGAGGGGCTGGAAAACACCGGCCTTTACCTGGCGGGTAAAATAATAAGTAGAAGGAACCACAACATCGTAGCCAGAACGGCCAGACAAAAGCGCAGCGTCTAATATTTCATTGCTGTCATAAACATCATAGGTCACTTCAATACCGGTGCGCTCGGTAAACTTTTCTAGCGTTTCAGGGGCGATATAGTCGGACCAGTTGTAAACTCGCACTTCATTCGCTTGTGCATTAGCAGCCGCTACGGCAAAAGATAGGGCCGTAACGGCCACTGAAAGTTTGTGAATATTGCCCATCTCACTACTCCTTATATCGCTAAGAATATTTCGTTAACTGCCAAGTCATTCAAACGTCAAGCTTACGCTAAAACATTAAAAACAGCTGTGGCTACTATGCCAGATAAGCGAATTTTGCGGTGCAGCGACATCTATCGCAAGCCCATGGGGAAAATTCTTGTATTCTGCTTCATGCGACCCCACTTGTAGGGTAGCCAACTCAGAAAAACACACATTGATAGTCTAATACTATTGCTTAGATGCATTTTTACAATTTTAGCTATTGGTCGTAGTTGGTTACCATGAGCAATAACTTTTTCCACTGCCACTCACTTATTTTGGAGACGTTCTGAATGTCCCTGATCAACACTGAAGTAAAACCGTTTAAAGCGACTGCCTACCTGAACGGCGAATTTATCGACGTCACTGAAGCAGACTTGCAAGGTAAGTGGTCTATTTTCTTCTTTTATCCTGCTGATTTCACCTTTGTCTGCCCGACTGAGCTGGGTGACTTGGCTGACAACTACGCTGAATTTAAAAAGCTAGGTGTTGAAATCTACAGCGTGTCTACTGACACCCATTTTACTCACAAAGCTTGGCACGACAGCTCTGAAACCATCGGCAAGCTGCAGTACCCGATGATTGCAGATCCGACCTTACAGATCTCTCGCAACTTCGAGGTATTGATTGAAGAAGCTGGTCTTGCAGAGCGTGGTACCTTCGTTGTTGACCCCGACGGCAAAATTCAGATCGTCGAAATCAACGCAGGCAACATCGGCCGTAACGCTGAAGAGCTACTGCGCAAAGTTAAGGCTGCCCAGTACGTTCGCGAGAATCCAAACGAAGTATGCCCGGCTAAATGGAAAGAAGGCGAAGAGACTCTTGCTCCGTCTCTGGACCTCGTAGGCAAAATCTAAACGGCCTACCGCTGCCGTTCAGGATTGCCCCTTGAGGCAGCACGACACCCGGGCATACCCTGGGTGTCCTGTTTTTGAGTACCCGTTTTTGAGTACCCGTGTTAACGCAACCATCGTTTTCCCTATCGCTCTTACTCATGCTGCGGTCTTTCAACAGCAGCGAGCGTGTTAGGTTGAGAACTCATTACTGCTGACTGCGAGGAAGCCACTGTCATGCTGGACGCCAATTTAAAAAATCAGTTGAAAGCTTATTTAGAAAAAGTGACTCAACCGTTCGAGATCGTTGCGTCCCTCGATGACGGTGCCAAGTCACGTGAATTGCTAGGTTTGCTCGAAGACATCAGCGGCCTATGCGACAAGATTACACTGCAAACTGACGGTCAAGATAATCGCACGCCGTCATTTGCCATTAACCGCCCCGGCGAAGAAACCGGCGTGGTATTTGCGGGCATTCCGATGGGGCACGAGTTCACCTCGCTGGTGCTGGCACTGCTACAAGTGGGTGGGCATCCCCCAAAGACGTCCGAAGAACTGCTAAATCAAATCAAGGCGCTCGACGGCGAACTGCTGTTCGAGACGTACTACTCGCTCTCCTGCCAGAACTGCCCAGATGTTGTTCAAGCGCTCAATTTGATGGCGATTTTCAATCCAAATATTCGCCACGTAGCCATTGATGGCGCACTGTTCCAAGATGAAGTCGAAGCTCGGGAAATCATGTCGGTTCCCAGCATCTATTTAAACGGTAAACCGTTTGACCAGGGACGTATGACCTTAGAGCAGATTCTAGCCAAGGTTGATACAGGTGCTGCCGAACGAGAAGCGAAAAAACTTAGCGAAAAAGCCGCCTTTGATACGCTGGTAATTGGTGGTGGCCCTGCAGGTGCCTCAGCAGCAATCTACTCTGCCCGTAAAGGGATCAACACAGGCGTTGCTGCTGAGCGTTTCGGTGGACAGGTGGCAGACACCATGGGCATTGAAAACTTCATCTCCGTCAGCCATACCGAAGGCCCTAAACTGGTTAGCGCTCTGGAAGAGCATGTTAAAGAGTATGACGTTGACGTTATGAACCTTCAGCGCGCCACGTCGTTTAAAGCAGCTGAAAACGAAGGTGATTTGCACGAAATAACCTTCGAGTCGGGCGCTAAGCTGAAGAGTAAAACCCTCGTCCTGGCAACCGGTGCGCGTTGGCGCGAGATGAATGTGCCTGGCGAACAACAGTACCGCAACAAAGGTGTTGCTTACTGCCCCCACTGCGATGGCCCGCTATTTAAAGGCAAACGCGTAGCAGTGATTGGCGGCGGCAACTCTGGCGTTGAGGCCGCTATCGATCTGGCCGGTATTGTAGGCCACGTCACCCTAGTCGAGTTTATGGGTGAGATGCGTGCAGACGCCGTGCTACAGAAAAAGCTTAAGAGCCTGCCTAACGTCGACATTGTTTTAAACGCTGAAACCACGGAAGTGACAGGCGACGGCAGCCGAGTTAACGGTTTAGCCTACAAAGACCGCAATACCGATGAGCTTAAAACCATCGCACTAGAAGGTATCTTTGTTCAAATTGGCTTAGTGCCTAATACCGAGTGGCTGAAAGGTTCACCGATTGAAATGACGCCACGCGGCGAAATCATTGTCGATGCCCATGGCATGACGTCAGTTCCAGGCGTATTTGCAGCAGGCGACGTGACTACCGTGCCATACAAGCAAATTATTATCGCCATGGGTGAGGGTGCAAAAGCATCACTGGGTGCGTTTGACTATTTGATTCGCCACTAATCTGATTCGACATTAGCTAGCCTGCTGGGCGGATCCCCTGCCACCCTTTAGGCTGTTTCCTTTGACGTAAAGACCGTGACGTCACGCCCGCTGCCCTGCGGGCGTTTTTTTTGTTCGCAGGGTTAATCAGCGCGACCGCACACTGAGCAAGCAGGATCACGCGGCACCTGAAAATGACGCCACTGCCCGCTCAAGCCCTCAAAAGTGGCGAGTCCTTGATGCGGTTTTCCTGCACCGCTCAACAGCTTAAAAGCTTCTATCGCTTGAAAACAGCCAATCAACCCAACCAGTGGCGCCATGACACCGCTTTCTGCACAGCTCAAGGCTTCATCTTCGCTATCGCCAGGAGGATACAGGCACGCATAACAGGGGCACGCTGGGTTGCGAGGATCAAAGACGGCTAACTGCCCAGAAAAACGAATTGCCGCTCCAGAGACCAGAGGCACACCGGCCTGCTGAGCAGCAGCGTTAATCGCATAACGGCTTGAAAAACGATCGGTGCAATCCAGCACCACATCTGCCGACGCTACCAGTGCCTCAAGCGCCTTGCCATCCGCATGTTGCTCCAAAGCGATTACATGGCACTCAGGGTTAAGTGCCTGCATGCTCGCTTTGGCTGAACGCGCCTTATTGATGCCGATACTTTCCAGCTGATGAGCAATCTGACGCTGCAGATTTGACAACTCTACCGTATCAGCGTCGGCAATCGTGATTTTGCCCACGCCAGCGGCCGCTAAGTAAAGCGCCACAGGAGACCCAAGCCCACCTGCACCGACAATCAGAGCATGAGCATTTCTCAGGCGCTCCTGCCCCTCAATATCAACCTCGGGTAGCATAATTTGGCGGCTATAGCGCAGCAGCGCCTGATCATCCATCATGGGATTACTTATCCTCAAATTCCTCGAAATCGGGTATGTGTAAGTTGAAGCTCTCTTTCACTTCTTCCATTACCACATAGCTTTTGGACTCTTTTACCCCAGGCAGCGTCAGTACAACATCGCCTAGTAGCTGCCGGTAAGCGGACATCTCAGGAATGCGGCATTTTAAAATATAATCAAACTGACCAGACACCAAATGACACTCTTGGATTTGCGGCAGTTTCTCGACCGCCCGCCGAAACTCATCAAACACAGCAGGGGATTGAGTTTCCAGGCTAATCTCCACAAAGACCAACAAGTTAGCTTTCAGTGCCTGCGGATCAAGAATGGCTTGATAGCCGCGAATGATACCTGCACGCTCAAGGCGTTTAACACGCTCTAAACAAGGGGTTGTGGATAAGCCGACTTCAGCGGCAAGGTCGACATAGGAAATTCGCGCATTTTCCTGCAGACAGCGCAAAATTTTAAGATCGATCCGGTCCAGCGTTCTATTTTTTGGTTTCATGGCAGGATCCAATACTGATGAATCAGGCAGTTATTAAAGGTGGCCCAGGGTAACCCGTTCATGACCTCCAACGTCTAGTACACTTTCAACGTTTTGGAAACCAGCGCGCACTAATGCCGTTCGTACGTTGGCCGCTTGCGTATAACCATGCTCTAAGGCAAGCCAGCCGCCATCGGAAAGATAGCCACGAGCGGTACAAATCAAATGCAGCAAATCCGCCATTCCGTCAGCATCGGCCACTAGTGCCGATAATGGCTCAAAACGCACATCACCCAGGCGCAAATGTGGGTCGTCGGCAGCGATATAGGGCGGGTTACTAACAATAATATCGAATGCAACCGCTTGAGGGGGCTGAACAAACGCGCTAAACCAATCGCTAATTACGAACTGAGCATTGTCGATCTTCAGCGCTTGTGCATTGCGCGCTGCGAGTGCCACTGCTTCTGGACGAATATCCGCCCCTATTACTTGCCAGTTAGGTTTCTCGCTGGCAAACGCAAGTGCAATAGCGCCAGTGCCGGTGCCAAGATCCAGCAGTCTTCCTGCCTTCGCCTTGGCACGCATCAGGACAGCCTCAACCAGAGTTTCGGTATCAGGACGTGGAATCAGCGTTTCTGGCGATGTCGCCAGCCGCAGACCCCAAAACTCTCGTTCACCAGTCAGATAGGCAATTGGCGCCCCCTGGGCACGCGCAGCCACCAACGCATCAAATCGTGCTTGCTCCCAGAGGGGGCACTCACGATCTCCCCAGGTATACAGCCAAGTACGGTCATGCCCCGTAGCGTGACTGAGCAGCACCTCGGCATCAATTCTAGGGGAAGGCGACCCTACCGCTTGCAGCCGAGCCGCCGCTCGTCGCAAAAGCATATCGAACGTCACAACATCAAAGCTCATTAGGCGTCCTGAAGGGCCGAAAGCTGCTCTGCTTGATATTCGTGAATGAGCGGCTCAATGACATCATCAAGCTGCTCACCCGTAATGACTTCCGTTAGTTTGTAGAGTGTCAGGTTAATACGGTGGTCGGTAATCCGGCCCTGGGGGAAATTGTAAGTACGGATTCGTTCACTGCGATCCCCTGAGCCTACCAATGAGCGGCGAGCGTCTGCTTGCTCTTGGCGCTGCGAGTCAACCGCATTGCGTTTGAGTTTGGCTGCCAGCAACGACATCGCCTTTGCACGGTTTTTATGCTGACTGCGCTCTTCCTGGCACTCCACCACCACGCCTGTAGGCAAGTGAGTAATACGGATAGCAGAATCTGTGGTGTTGACGTGCTGACCGCCCGCGCCACTGGAGCGATAGGTATCAACGCGCAAATCAGAGGGATTAATATCGATATCGCCCACGTCGTCCACTTCAGGCATGACCGCCACCGTGCAGGCGGACGTATGTATCCGGCCTTGCGATTCCGTCGCGGGCACGCGCTGTACGCGGTGCGCGCCAGACTCAAATTTCAAGCGCGCATAGACACCATCGCCTTTCACGCGAGAAATAACTTCTTTGTAACCGCCCTGCTCACCGTGACTTGCACTGACAACTTCAACGCGCCAGCCACGTTTTTCCGCATAACGTGAGTACATGCGAAACAGATCACCCGCAAAAATAGCGGCTTCATCCCCACCCGTACCAGCGCGCACTTCCAAGAACACGCCGCGACCATCATCGGGGTCTTTAGGCACCAGCAGGCGTTTCAGCTCGCTATCCAGGGCTTCGAGTTTCTCACGCCCCTCACTGATTTCCAGTTCCGCCAGCTCGCGCATATCGGGGTCGCTGTCGCGACTTAACTGCACGGCTTCTTCGATGCTTTTTTCTACCTCGCCGTAGCGCTGCCAGGCGGCGACCAGCTCTTCTAATTCCGCGTACTCACGGGAGTAGTCGCGAAAACGCTGCTGATTATTAATCACTTCAGGGTCAGACAGCAGCATTGCCAGCTCTTCAAAACGGTCGGAAAAGCTATCTAGACGTTGGCGCAAAGTCTCTTTCATGCGGGTGTATCATCCTTCTGGCATTTTACCGCGGCCACTGGTTGCTCAAAGGCAGGCTTAGCAGGCAATAGTATATTGGGCGCGGCATTCAGCAACTCGTTATTTTCTTGGGATGCAGCGTCGCGCAAGGCAAGCGTGGGCTGGTGCATTAACCGATTCGCCAATTGGTGAGCTAGACGTTCAATCACCTTGGCAGGATCTTCACCCTTGGCTAATCGCTCAAGCGCTTGCTCACGAGAATGATCTCGAATGGCCTCTCCGTGACGTCGATAGTCGCGAATAATTTCGCCGCCATTGCGGATTCGACGCTCATGCTGCCAACTACCCACCCCGTGCTCGATGAGTGATTCAGCCTGATCAGCGGCAACTTGACGATGACGGCGATTTTCTTCAATGACCTCTTGCAAATCATCAACGGTATAAAGGAAGACATCCGCAAGCTCACCCACTTCAGGCTCGATATCACGCGGCACCGCGATATCCACCATAAACACTGGTCGATGGCGGCGCTTTTTCAGCGCACGCTCTACCATCCCCTTCCCTAGGATCGGCAGCGGAGAAGCCGTAGAGGATATGACGATATCAGCCTGCTCTAACGCTTCCGGTATTTCTGGCAGTGTAATAGCAGAACCACCCAGAGGAGCAGACACTAGCTCAGCGCGTTCCCGGGTACGATTGGCTACCGTGAGATGCCGCACACCGGCTTCATGAAGATGGCGCGCTACCAGTTCAATGGTTTCTCCCGCCCCGATCAAAAGCGCTCTGGCACGGCTAAAATCATCAAAAATACGGCTAGCCATACTGACAGCAGCATACGCGACCGACACTGGATTTTTGCCAATGCCCGTTTCCGTGCGCACTTGTTTGGCTACCGCGAAGGTGTGTTGGAATAACCGCTCCAATTCACCCCCCAACCCATTGGCTTGGCGGGCCTGCTGATAAGCATCTTTTAACTGACCGAGTATTTGTGGTTCGCCCAGCACCATAGAGTCCAAGCCAACGGCGACACGCATCAGATGACGCGCAGCATCGTTGTCAAGATAATGATAAGCACAGCGGGAAAGCTCTTCGACGCGCAAATTATGAAAGCGCCCAAGCCAATCCAGCACGGCATGCTCACCGGCGGCATCCGTCACGCAATAAAGCTCGGTACGGTTACACGTCGAAAGCACAGCCGCTTCGCTGATTTGCGGCAGGTTACGCAGCTCCGTCAACGCGCTTTCCAGCTGCGTTGGCGTAAATGCAACCTGCTCACGTACGGCCACGCTGGCGGTACGATGATTTATTCCCAGGGCAAGAAGCGTCATGCGTTATGCGTCTTCGCTAGTGGATCGGTCGTCACGTCACTTGTCGATCTGAATGTCTGAAGCTTGCTATAGCAAGTCTAAAAAGAGTAGGTAGATACGATGAACTATAAGTAGATACTATGAGTAGATACCATGGATTGCACCACCCCACTCCGTTTTCAAGGTGTAATATTCTATCACAGCACAGCATGTTCTGGCGCACACCACTTTGCCGCAGGCAACCAAGCCGCTATGCTGAGCACTCGGCCACCTGATCGAGAGACGCATGCCCCTTCGCGCGACACTACTGGGTCACCCCCTATCGTTACCGGGTTTACCCTTACTGCCCTTGGCCACAACGCTACTACTGGGCGGCTGCCAGCTTTCCCCGTCTTCCTTTGAGAGCGGGGTTCAAAATGATGCTTATGATCCCATGCAGTCAGCGCCGCCGATTACTCGCGGGCTGGATGCCGAGGGTCTTCGCTCGTTGCTGGCAGCAGAACTTGCTGGCCAACGGGGCGATTATCGCTATGCCAGCCAAGGCTATCTGGAAGCGTCCCGGCGCTATCGCAACCCCGCGTTAGCCGAGCGCGCCACTTTTGCAGCGCGCTTTGGCAATGATGTCGCCTTAATGGAAGCCTCCGCGATACGTTGGCGCGAATTAGCCCCGCAAGCAGAAATGCCGAACAGGTTGCTGGCCACCCTCTCATTACAACGCGGAGACTGGCTGGACAGCTTAGAGCAGCGTCTGGCGATCGCTGAAGCAGGAGGCAATGGCGAAATAGCGGCTTTTTCTGAGGCGGCGGTGGCCGAAGAGGCGTCACTGAACCTATTAATCGAGCCATTGCGCGACTATCTTGCCCAGCCTGGCGCTCAGCAAAATGAATTCCACAGCGATGTTTTACTTGGCGCCGCACTGATCGAGTCAGCACTAGGGCAAACACGTCAAGCGCAACAGCATCTGGATCAAGTAACGCAGCTGTCACCTGAATCTGCCGCTTTGTGGCTTGCTAAGGCGCGCCTAGCATTAGAGATTGGCGATCATCGTGGTGCTCAGAACGCCGCGCAAAGGGGGCTAGATTTAGCGCCCGACGATGTCCGTTTTATATTAATGTTAGCCCAAGCTGAAATTCGCCTGAACAACATTACCGCTGCGGAAGCACACACCACTACATTGCTAGAAACACATGGTGGTAACGAAGAATTACGCATTGCTCTCGCCCAACTCTATTTGGAAGAAGGCCATAGCGAGCCAGCGTATCGATTACTGCAACCTCTGATTGGTCAGGACCGCGTACCTAACACGGCCTACTTCTTACTGGGGGCCATTGCCCAGTCTCAAGGAGAAGTCGATAACGCGCTGCTTTATTATCGGCAAGTACAAGACGGCAACGAATTTCTTCCAGCCCGAGCCGCCGCTGCACGCATGCTGATTGAAAATGATCGCCTGCTAGATGCTCGCGCTATGCTGCGTGTCGAGCGAATGCGCCATGACGACTACTTCGGTGAGCTGGTAATGCTAGAAATACAGCTACTGGATGAATTTAATCTGCAAGAAGAGGCCATGGCACTACTTGATAGAGAGCTGGCTCGTACGCCAGATGACACCAGCCTGCTTTATTTAAGGGCAATGCGCGCGTGGGAAATGGGCGATCTTGAAGCGATGGAGCGCGACCTGCGCCAAATACTACATACCGAACCTAATAATGCAGATGCATTAAACGCATTAGGCTACACGCTTGCCGACCTGAACCTCCAGGGGCGCCTTGAAGAAGCACGCGATTTGATTGAGCGTGCCTATGAAGCTGATCCCAGCAACCCTGCAATACTCGACAGCATGGGCTGGGTCTATTTCCGGCTCGGCCAGCCTGACAATGCACTTGCGTGGCTAGAGAGCGCCTACGCACAAGTGCCTGATCAAGAAATTGCCGCTCATTTAGCCGAAGTTCTGCATGCCCTAGGACGCAGTGAAGAAGCACGCCAGCTTATTGAGCGCATTCTTCAGCGAGCAAGCTATCACCCGCAAATTGATGACTTACTTGAGCGCCACCCTGAACTAACACCGTTAAGCGCGCCCTAACATGGCATGCCCTTATAAAAGTATGCCCTTATAAAAGCATGCCCTTATGAAAGATAGTTTACGCAGTACTGACATGGAGCCAGTTTATGTTGACCAATTCCCTGCCCGCGAGCCGTTTATCAATCTGCAGTCGCTCAACTCGCTTGTTACTGGCCGGCATTGCCCTGTTAACGCTAGCCGGGTGCGCCACCCAAGCGCCTGTAGACGATGGCGGACGCCAGGCTGGGCAATGGGAACGCCAGCAAGCCGACGTTGAAGCCTTCGATACCTGGACTCTCGTGGGCAAAGCAGGACTTCGCACTCCCCAGGAAAATACCAGCGCCAATCTAGACTGGAATCAACATCCCCACTATTTCCGCATGCTGATCAGTGGCCCCTTTGGCGGCGGGCGCAGTGTGCTAGAAGGTCGTGAAGGGCGCTTTTCGCTAACCACTAGCGATGGTCGCTTTGAAGCCGAAACGCCGGAAGCATTAATGGAAGAGCAACTTGGTTGGTCATTGCCGGTTCGCGCCATGCCTGACTGGGTGCGCGGCCTGCCGGGCGAGCACGCCAGCTACCAGTTGGAATCAGACGAGCTCGGCTTCCCTAACCATTTACAGCAAGATGGCTGGGAGATCGACTACCGTGACTGGGAGCAAGTAGAGGGCATGTGGCTACCTCGTCGACTAGTGATGAACTATGGCGACCTGCGCATCACCCTGGTGGTCAATCAGTGGCAATCCACTAACTCGGACTCTTAGATCAGTAGAGAGATCACATGCCTGCAACACCCTCGGCGTTGACACTGCCTGCTCCAGCTAAGCTAAACCGCATGTTGCATATCGTAGGCCGTCGTCAAGACGGCTATCACGAGCTGCAAACGCTTTTTCAGTTTATCGGTTTGTGTGATTACCTTACCTTTACGCCACGCACTGACAGCGCCATTACACTTTCCAACACGCTTAGTGGCGTTGCCCATAACGACAATTTAATTGTCCGTGCAGCACACTTATTGCAACAGGCAAGCGGCATTCAGCAAGGCGTCTCAGTCGCCATCGAAAAAAATCTGCCGATGGGAGGCGGTCTTGGCGGTGGAAGCTCTAATGCAGCGACCACCCTGGTCGGGTTGAATCACCTGTGGCAACTAGGACTAAGTAGCGAAGCGCTTGCAAAACTAGGGCTGACGCTAGGTGCCGATGTCCCGGTATTCGTTCACGGTCACAGCGCCTGGGCGGAAGGCGTTGGCGAAAAGCTTACGTCTGTCACGCTAGATACGCCCTGGTTCGTGGTCATCCATCCAGGCGTTAGCGTCTCAACACCAGCAATCTTCCAAGACCCGGAATTGACACGCGACAGCCTCCCCATTACTATGGCGCGCGCACTGCAGGGGGGAGCGCCGGAGTGGCGTAACGACTGCGAAGCTATCGTCAAAAAACGCTATCCGCCAATTGCGGAAGCATTGGACTGGCTCACGCAGCATGCACCTAGTCGGTTGACCGGTACCGGCGCCTGCTTGTTTGCGGCTTTCGATTCACAGCAAGCCGCACAAGCCGTCGCATATATGGCAGGTCAACATTGGCATTCATGGGTAGCGCGCGGACTCAACACCTCTCCCCTACAAGATGCTCTGGGCCGCTGAAAGCGCCCGGTCATCGCATTAGGTTTATTGCTGGGGTATCGCCAAGTGGTAAGGCACCGGTTTTTGGTATCGGCATTCCCAGGTTCGAATCCTGGTACCCCAGCCAACCTAATTATGATCTGCGTTTTCTCCCCTGATCCCCAACACTGCAAAGGTGGCTGCGCGTGTCAAAATTGATGGTTTTCACCGGGAATGCCAATCCCGAACTCGCTCAAAAGATTGCCGAGAGCTTAGACAGCCGTATGGGTAATGCTACGGTCGGTCAATTTAGCGACGGCGAAATCGCGGTCGAGATCAATGAGAACGTGCGTGGTAAGGATGTGTTCATCCTGCAATCCACCTGTGCCCCCACGAACGATAACCTGATGGAACTGATTCTGATGGTGGACGCCCTGCGTCGCGCCTCAGCTACCCGTATTACGGCAGTCGTTCCCTATTTTGGTTATGCACGCCAGGATCGTCGCGTCCGTTCAGCCCGCGTTCCCATCTCAGCGAAAGTTGTTGCTGATATGATGGTGAAAGCTGGCGTTGATCGCGTCATGACGATGGATCTGCACGCTGACCAAATTCAAGGTTTCTTCGACGTACCGGTTGACAACGTTTACGGCTCACCTATTTTGCTGGACGACATCGAGCGCCAGAACTACGACGACCTCGTTGTGGTTTCTCCCGATGTCGGCGGCGTTGTGCGCGCTCGCGCTATCGCCAAACAGCTGAACGCTGATCTTGCCATTATTGATAAGCGTCGCCCCCAGGCCAATCAGGCCCAGGTAATGCACATCATCGGTGAAATCGAAGGCCGCACCTGTGTGGTTGTCGATGACATGATTGATACCGCTGGCACGCTCTGCAAAGCTGGCGAAGCGCTAAAAGATCACGGCGCAGCACGCGTTGTCGCTTATGCAACACACCCGATTTTGTCCGGCCCTGCGGTCGACAACATCACCAACTCGGTGCTGGACGAGGTTGTCGTGACCGACACCATTCCGCTTTCCGACACTGCCCGTCGCAGCGGAAAAATTCGCCAGCTGAGCGTTGCCGGACTCATCGCGGAAGCCATCCGTCGAGTCAGCAACGAAGAATCCGTTAGCGCGATGTTCCATTAATCGCCTGACGTAGCAGCCCCCTACTGGGGCCCTGGAAGCGTCGTCGTCTGGTCGCGGTCGGCGGCGTTTCCTTACTTAAACCAAGAGGCAAATTAAATGTCTGATTTTATCCTGAAAGCCAGCGTTCGTAACGACCTGGGGAAAGGTGCGAGCCGCCGCCTGCGTCGTGCGAACCAACAAGTACCGGCCGTTGTTTATGGCGGTGAAAAAGGCGCGCAGTCTATCTCTGTAGAAAAAACTGCTTTCTACAAAGCGATTGAAGACGAGTCCTTCTTCTCTTCGGTGATCAAACTGGTCATCGACGGTACTGAAGAGCAAGTGGTTGTTCGTGACCTACAGCGTCACCCCTTCAAGCCGCTGTTAACCCACGCTGACTTCCTGCGTGTTGACGCTACTCACGAAATCACCATGAACGTGCCGCTGCACGTCGTTGGCGAAGAGAAGTGTGTCGGCATCAAAGATCAAGGCGGCGAACTGCACGTCCTGGCCAATGAAGTAGCCATTAGCTGCTTGCCGAAAGATCTTCCGGACTTCCTGGAAGTAGACATCAGCGCCATTGAGCTAGGCACTACGCTGCACTTTTCTGACCTGAACCTGCCTGCTGGCGTCACGTCGGTTGATCTGGCCCACGGCGAAGATCACGACAACGCAGTTCTAAGCATCACCAAAGTAAAAGTACGCGGCGGTGATGACGAAGAGAGCGAAGGTGAAGGCGAAGAAGAGTCCAGCGCTGAGTAAAGCGCTAGTTCTCGGCGCTGCCAGCTGATGCTTTTCAGTGCCACCTGGGTCATGCCTGCATGACCCAGGAATGATAAAATCAAGCGCTTCGGCGCTTGATTTTTTTTTGCGGCCTGACATGACGTCGAAAATTTCGTCTAGAAATTTTTATGAGGTGGGACAATGAGCCAGGTAACGGCCATTATTGGCCTGGGAAACCCCGGTGCAGAATACGATGCAACTCGCCATAATGCGGGCTTTTGGCTGGTAGACGCCATTGCACGCAGTGCGCACACAGAGCTTCGCTCGGAAAAGAAATTTTTGGGCCTGTACGCCAAAGCACGTGTTGGCGACCATGAACTGCACCTTCTCAATCCCACTACTTTTATGAACCGTAGCGGTGCTGCCGTCGCAGCGCTTGCACAGTTTTTCAAACTAACGCCTGACAATTTACTGGTTGCTCATGATGAGCTAGACCTTCCCCCAGGACAGGCACGCTATAAGACCGGCGGTGGTCATGGCGGTCATAACGGCCTGCGAGACATCATTAGCGCCTTAGGCAACCAGAAGCAGTTTCATCGGGTAAGAATTGGCATTGGCCACCCAGGAGAAGCACGTCAGGTCGTTAACTATGTGCTAGGCCGACCCGGCAAAGCCGAACGGGAAGCCATTGAAAGCGCTTTGGATGAGTGCCTAGCTACGCTACCACTTGCACTCTCTGGCGACTGGGCTAAAGCCATGAACCGCCTTCATAGCGTAAAATAGCAGCACACTTTATAAGCACCCTTAGAATCAGGCGTTCTAGCACGCCCTTTTTTTCAATATTGGCAGACGCTTCCCTTGTTGCGCTGCCCTAGCGGCCAGGAAGTAATTTATGGGCTTTAACTGCGGTATCGTCGGCCTACCTAATGTAGGCAAATCCACGCTTTTTAATGCGCTGACCAAATCAGGTATTGATGCAGAAAACTTCCCATTCTGCACCATTGAACCGAACGTAGGCATCGTACCAATGCCTGACCCGCGACTTGATAAGCTTGCGGAGATCGTCAAGCCACAAAAAGTGCTGCCGACAACAATGGAATTTGTCGATATCGCAGGCTTAGTCGCCGGGGCATCCAAAGGCGAAGGCTTGGGCAACAAGTTCTTGGCCAATATTCGCGAAACCCAGGCGATCGCCCATGTCGTACGCTGCTTTGATAACGACAACGTAATCCACGTTGCCAACCAAGTGGATCCACGGGCAGATATTGAAACCATCAACCTGGAACTGGCACTTGCCGACCTGGATACCGTCGAAAAAGCCAGCCAACGCCTCGTTCGTGCAGTAAAAGGCGGCGACAAAGATGCCACTGCCACCAAGGCCATTCTCGACCGCATTCAGCCACACCTCGCTGAAGGTATGCCGCTGCGTAGTTTTGGTCTTGATGAAGATGAGAAGCGCCAGATTAAGAGCTTCGGTTTCTTAACGCTCAAGCCCACCATGTACATTGCCAACGTTAACGAGGATGGCTTCGAGAACAATCCCTACCTGGATATCGTTAATGAGATTGCGGCAGAAGAAGGCGCTGCAGTGGTGCCGGTATGCAACCAGCTAGAAGCTGAGATTGCCGAGCTGGATGACGAAGAACGCAGCATGTTCCTATCAGAAATGGGCATGGAAGAGCCAGGGCTTGATCGCGTCATTCGCGCAGGCTATGCCTTGCTTGGCCTACAAACATATTTCACCGCTGGCGTTAAAGAAGTCCGCGCCTGGACAGTGAAAGAAGGCGCCAGCGCCCCAGAAGCCGCTGGCGTGATTCACACCGATTTCCAGAAAGGTTTTATCCGCGCGGAAGTGGTTGCTTACGAAGACTTTGTCGCCCTCAATGGCGAGCAAGGGGCTAAGGATGCTGGCAAATGGCGCTTAGAAGGTAAGGATTACATCGTTAAAGATGGCGATGTTATTCATTTCCGTTTTAACGTCTGATCAGCTGCCGCTTGATAAACAAAAAAAGAAACACTTGACGAACGACGGGCTACTGAGTAATATTCGCCCCCGTTGAATGGCTACGTAGCTCAGCTGGTTAGAGCACATCACTCATAATGATGGGGTCCCCTGTTCAAATCAGGGCGTAGCCACCACACGAATATTGAAAGCCCGCTGACTCAGTCAGCGGGCTTTTTTCGTTATTGATCAGCAATGTACTCAGCACAACTCAGACCGGTTCAAAAACACCGTCAACGCCTGGGTCAAATAATCAACATCTCGGGTACCTGCTGTTTCACGTACTGAGTGCATTGCCCACTGAGGAAGCCCTACATCAATCGTCGGCACACCCACCTCAGTAGCCGTAATCGGCCCAATAGTGCTACCACAACCCATATCTGAACGAGTAACAAACGACTGCACGGGTACATCTGCCTCACGGCACACATCCCGAAACAGCGCCCCCGTTACACTGTTAGTGGCATAACGCTGATTAGCATTTACCTTAATAACCGGGCCACCATTAATTGCAGGGCCATGACGTTCATCGTGCTTGTCTTGGAAATTCGGGTGTAAAGCATGAGCGTTATCGCATGAAATCATAAGCGATGACTGAATCAGTTGAATCAGCGACTCTTCAGTAGCACCACCCACTTGAGCATTTAAACGCTTCAGCACATCACCCAAGAAAGGCCCCTGAGCACCGCAGGCACTGGCACTACCCACCTCTTCATGGTCATTGGCCACCAACAAGGCGCCCTGACTAGCATCACACGCTAGCATCGCCTCGAGTCCCACAAAACACGACAATAAGTTGTCTAGCCGCGCACTGGCGACCAACTCCTGGCGCAACCCCACCAACGATGGCGGCTGTACGTCATAAAACCCCAACTCAAAGTCAACGACTTCCACAGCACGCAGGCCATGCTGCTCTTCCAACCAATCAGCCAATAAGTCGCTAAGCTGCGCGCTATCACTCTGCATCACAACAGGCGACATTTGCGTTTGTGGGTTAATAACACGCCCAGCGTTTACATCGCGGTCTAAATGAATCGCCAAACTAGGCACCATGGCAATCGGCCGGTCTACATTTAACAGCACACTTTCTAAATGACCATCGGCGTGACGCACATGCACACGCCCTGCCAACCCCAAGTCGCGATCAAACCACGGGACTAACAACACACCACCATATACTTGCACCCCCAACTGCAACCATCCCGCGGCATACTGGGTGGCGTTGGGCTTTAAACGCAGCCCCGGGCTGTCCGTGTGCGCACCCAACATACGCAGGCTGGTTAACTTCTCAGCAGGCAGTTGAAATGCAATTACTGACGAATCATTGCGCGTCACGTAATAGCGCTTGCCCAGCTCAAGCTGCCAGTTAGCCGTCTCTTCAAGACGCACAAAGCCCGCCTGCTCCAAACGCTCCGCCATACAGCGAGTCGCATGCCAGGGCGTAGGCGACTGGTGCAGAAAATCACATAGCCGCGTCACACGGTCCGCGTTGAAAGCTTCGGACATAGAAATCCTCATAACAGTAATGATTGAGTATCACAGGGTAAATGACCTGCTACAATGCTCCCTCGGCCTACGCAACTCATAGGCTATCTGCGGGTCTAGGGAAGAATAAGTGTACACAAATCCGGGAGAGCTTGACTGATGAGCTTGTTTGCAACGTTTTCGCGCTCGGTCGCCCTTGCTGTGATGCTGGTCATTGCCAGCCCAGCAGCGCTGGCGCAACTTGAGCCGACCGACGAACAACGCCAAGCGGCAGAGGAAATAGCGGATTCACTTCGCTATGGGCATTATGCCGATATTAACTTCGACGAGCAGTGGTCAGCGGAAGCTTTCCAACGCTATCTAGACATTCTGGACGGCCAGCGCTCCTACCTATTGAGCCGCGACATAGAGCCTTACCGCCACTTAGAGCGCGACATGGCTGAAGCACTTTTCGATGGTGATCTTGACGATGCATTTGCACTCTATAATCGTCTCAGCGAACGCCACACCGCCCGCCTAGAGTGGTTGCTAGAACGCCTTGATGAAGGGCTTTCATTCGAATTCGATAGCGACGAGCGCTTAGAAGTCGATCGCGAAGATGCCCCATGGGCAACCCGCGAAAGTGAATTAGACGAACTATGGCGCAAACGACTCAAAAACGATGCACTGACGCTCGCTCTAACCGACCAAGATGACGAGCAGATAGAAAGCAATCTGCGCCAGCGCTATGAAGGGCAACTATCCCGCTTACGTCAGTCAGAGTCTGAAGACGTCTTTGGGTTAATCATGGCGGCAGCCTCCAGCACTATCGACCCTCACACCAGTTACCTCTCCCCTCGTCAAAGCGAATCGTTTGATATTCAAATGAGCCTTTCACTTGAGGGTATCGGCGCACTGCTTCAAGCCGATGGCGAATACGTCAAGGTCGCCAGCCTGGTTCCCGGCGGCCCTGCCGATCGAGCGGGCGTGCTTGAGCCCGCCGACCGCATTATCGCCGTGGGCCAAGAAGAAGGCGACATGGTCAATGTGGTAGGCATGCGCCTGGACAACGTCGTCGACCTGATTCGCGGTCCTAAAGGCTCCGTTGTACGCCTGGACGTGGTGCCTGCCCAAGCAGTGGACATGACCCGCTCTCAAATTGTTGAAATTACTCGCGACACCGTCAGCCTGGAAGATCAGGCAGCGCATAGCGAAGTGATAAACATTGAGCGAGACGGCCAACCTCATCGCATTGGCGTAATTGACGTTCCGACGTTCTACGTCGACTTCGATGCCTGGCAAGCCGGTGAAGATGAGTACCGCAGCACCACCCGCGACGTCGCTCGAGAAATTGAAAGCCTCAAGAAAGAAGGCATTGAAGGTATTGTCCTAGATCTTCGCAATAATGGCGGTGGCGCACTTCAAGAAGCCAACTCCTTGATAGGCCTGTTTATTGACCGAGGCCCCACGGTACAGGTTCGTGATGCCCAAGGCCGCATTCAGCTCTACGGCGACACCGACGCAGGCACGACTTACGACGGGCCACTAACCGTACTGGTTAATCGTCTTTCCGCTTCAGCATCGGAGATTTTTGCTGGCGCTATTCAAGATTATGGCCGTGGCATAGTGGTAGGCGCGCCCACCTTTGGCAAAGGCACTGTGCAAACGCTCAATGATCTTAGTCATGGTCAAATCAAGCTTACCCGTGCCAAGTTTTACCGCATTTCAGGTGATAGCACCCAAAACCGCGGTGTTGAGCCCGACATTATATTCCCCAGCCTGATTGACCCAGAACGCATTGGTGAAAGCAGCCTAGATAATGCTCTTGCTTGGGATACCGTGCAGAACGTTCAATACCGCCGCTATGGCGCCCCGGAGAACACCCTCGCTGCCCTGACTTCTCAACACCAAGAACGTGCCAAGGAGAATCCTAACTTCCGCTATCTAGAGCGCCAGTCCACCTTGGCTCGCCAGCTACGCGAACAGCACACCAGCGTTAGCCTGAACCGCGCACAGCGTCAACGAGAGCTAGAGGCTCAAGAAGCTGAACAGCTTTCGCTTGAAAACCAACGCCGTCGCGCTTTAAACCTGCCAGAGCTGGATGAGTGGATGGATGCGCGCAGTGATAACTCGCAGCCCGAAGGTAGTGACGCAGACGCTGCCAACGAGGAGGATAAGGATGAAGACATGCCGGTTGATCGCGCCCATGTACTAGAAGCCGCCGAAATCTTACTCGACTACGCCCATCTTCAGGGCGCACAACGCATGGCAAGATACTAAGCCCCACAAATGAATGTACCAGCCCATTTTCTGGACTGGTACATTCGCATATACCTTTCAAAAAGCTTCTTGAAAAGGCTTCTGGGCAGTTATTACGCCACCCTCTCTGCCAAAAAGAAAACCTCTTTTCTGAAACACTGACTGCCAGCTATTTTGGCTGTGTGCTCGTCTGAAGGCCTACCAGGCGCGACAGCAGGATCACCGTATATAGCACGCCAATAATTGCCTCGAAGATCGCAAACGACTGGGCGTAGAACCCTTGCGGGGTAATATCACCGTAGCCCACGGTTGTTAGCGTGACATAACTATAATAAAACAGTTGCTGCCAGCTGATCGGTACCCCTGACGACACTACAAAAGAGCCTGGCGCGATCCACTCAATTAGCGAAAAGATTGCAGTAAAGCCCGATCCAATCACCAGATATATCGAAGCGGCAGCCACTAGCACATCGGACATCATCTCTGTCGCGCGGAAGATATAAAGTGCCAGCACCACGCCGATGACAAGATGGTAGGCGATGGAGGTGAGATAAACCGCCAGAGTGGTATAAGTACCTGGAGCGTAGGAGTTCGCCAGCCCAGCCACGATCACTGCCGTCCCACTGACAACCGCCAGCGCGCGCAAGCGGCGGTCAGCCAACAGCAAGAAGGTCGCTACGACGAAGATAGAGCCATAAAAAAGATAAAACAGCGCAGGCCAGACACCCTCCGCACCCGACAATGGGTAGGTCAAATTGTGCAACAAAATCGCCACTAAAAGACCGATTGTTACCCGTAAACCACCAAGCCGAGCGGGAGCACTGTTCATGCTGCCGCCCCTTCGCGATGGGCGGTTGCCGCCAGGGTGATCATCACGACCAACATCCCGCCTCCTAACCACAGGCCATTAAGATGCATTGTTAATGCCAGCCAGGCCCAAGCCGCAAGAGCCACCCCGGCAAGCAGATAGCAAACGGGCAATTTCGAGGCCATGGTGCGATGAAACATTGCCGACCCCACCAAAAAGATCGTTGGACCAGCGAAAGCAAACAACGCCGTTGGGGCATGAATGGCATCATGCGGATGGGCAACAATCAGCTCGATAGCGACAGCCACCACAATAGCACCACAGACCATTACTCCGTGGGCATAGGCCAGGCCCGCCCGAGCCAGCCGCGTATGATCAGCCGCATGTTCAAAACTGTGCTCGCCTGCCTCAGCAAGATGCACGAAATAGATCCACCATAGTGTAATAATCAATAAAAAGCCGATAGCCGCAGCCGCGATGACACCCGCCCCCAAAGATTGACTAACGAGTAAGCCTCCCAAAAGCAGGATGGATTCACCAAGCGCAATAATGAAGACTTGCTGGTTACGCTCCAAAAGGTGCAGGCCGCGCAAAGGCCAGCTATCCATTGGCGTGGCTCCTTGACCAGGCAACCAAAAACCAACATAGGGCGCGGAATAGTCGATTACTACAGCGATGATCCACAACTCTAACCTAGCGCTTGGAAACACAACGCCTGCAATCCAGAACACGCCCGAGATCGCACTCCATGCACAAAGCTGTGCATAGTTTCGCCCCATCTGTTCGCCACGAAAAACGATGGACATATAGCCCGCGCGTATCAGCGCCATGGCAACATAAGCACCCACGAAAAGGCCTGCACGAGATGAGAAAGCATGCGGGATCGAAATCGCCATCAGCAGTGCACAAGCCATGAGTACAATCATCAGAACGCGCCCACTGGCATGATCTGGGTCAAGCCAGTTGGTTGCCCATGACGTGTAATTCCACGCCCACCAAGCCGCCGCAAAAAGCGTAACGGCCTCAAGCGCGCCTGCCCAATTGTTGTGCGCTAATAGGAAATGCGAAAGCTGAATAATTGCAAAAACGTAGACCAAGTCGAAGAACAGCTCAACATTGGTCACACGCGGAGTTTCACCCGGACCAATATTGCGCAACGCAGCCTTTGGAGCGAGATTGTGAAAAATTGTTGCTTTCATTAAACATTCCTTCTATGATCAATAGCAGCAATTCGCGGCACTCCTCCCTCAGTTTTTCCGCGACCACAAAATAGCAACCAGCGCAGGTACAGTAAAAACGATTAACAAGAACGGCAGCTCCTGCATTACGCTGTAGCCCGCTTGACTGACACCAATCCACATATTGATGGCAGTACAAATTAACCAGACTACGAGATAAACAGGCAGAAGCCGCGCGAATCGGATTGAAGCAATACGAGCAAAGACGACGAAAACCGCCAGCAATACCAATCCAGCGAGGATGATCATAACCGTATGCATGAAACGTTTCCTTTGAATCTAAAAAGGTAGCCAGCGGCGATGTTCGTCAGCCCCCAAATAAATTTATTTGGTGGTATAGCCACCATTGACAAGAATTGTCTGACCCGTCATCCACCAGCCATCAGATACCATGAAAAGAATCCAAGGTGCGATGTCTTCAATATCAGTCAGACCGGTTTTTGAGAAAGGCGAAAGTGCTGCCGCTGTCTTATGGTAAGCAACCGCATCCTCTCCTTCCGCAGGGTAAAAGAAAGGCGTATCCATCGGCCCTGGCCCAATCGCAGTAACAGAAATACCCCGCTCCCCAAGCTCTTTTGATGCCGCCCGAGTAAAGTGCTCGACGGGCGCTTTTAACCCTTCATAAGCCGCATAAAATGGCGTGTAAGCCCCTAGGAGTGATGTCACAAGGGTACAGATCTTACCATGATCGTTAACGTAGTTACCTGCCTCCTTCAGGAAAAAGAACGCCGCCTTAACATTGACTGCGCACGACTGATCAAAAGCCTCTTCGGTCACTTCTGCCATTGGCCGCTTAACCACCATACCAACGGTATTGATGGCGATATCGGGCCTACCCACTGCGGCAACGGTATCCTGAAAGAGTTTTTCCATGGCTGCCGCACTCGTCAGATCAGCCTGAAATGCGACCGCTTCGGCTCCTGCCGCCCGAATCGATGCCACAGTTTGCTCAGCAGCCTGCTTAGCAGAATCACTGTTGTAGTGAATCGCCACAGCCTTGGCCCCCGCTTTTGCAAATTCTTGCGCGAGCAAGCCACCTAAGTTCTTCGCACCACCAGCGATCAGAACTACTTTACCTTCAATGCTATTATTAGACATCGCTCATCCCTCACGTTAAGTATCATCACCGTTCAGCAGAACGGCTTACGGATAAGATGACGCGTTGTGTGATCATGATAAACATGCGAATATCGACAAGACCTGTCGGAATATACGAACAATAGCAATGGATCGCATCAGGCAAATGCAAATCTTCATCCAAGTGATGGAGAGTGGAAATTTCACTCGGGCAGCTGAGGCACTGGCTATACCTCGCTCTACTGTCTCAACGGAAATCCAAGTATTGGAAGACCGGCTGCAAACGCAGCTTTTGTTCCGTAGCACTCGCAAGGTCGTTCCAACCCAGGATGGTAGGCGGTTTCTGGAAACGGCACAGAACATCGTCGATGCCGTAGCTACCTCCGAGCAGATGTTCCTACCTGGCAACCTGTGTCTAAGCGGTCGACTTCGCGTCGACATTCCTAGCCGTATCGCTCGCAGGCTCGTCTTCCCTGCATTATCAGACTTTATCGCCCAGCACCCTTACCTAACGATTGACATAAGCGCAAGCGATAGGATGGTAGATCTGGTCGCTGACGGCGTCGACTGCGTGTTGCGGCTCGGGGTACTGCTAGATTCAGACCTTGTTTGCCGCCCTCTTGGCGAAGTGGATTTCGTGACCTGTGCCAGCCCCGCTTATTTGGCTCGCCACGGGCTACCAAAGAAGCTTGATGACCTGAGCTCTCATTTACTGATCAACTACTCCCCCCGGCTTCCGGCCTCAACCGCGACGCTGGAATTCCAACAGGGCGAGCACTTGATAGAAGTCAAAATGCGCAGCGCCATTACCGTCGACGGAGCCGAGGCCTATGTCGCGGCTGCCCTGTCTGGGCTGGGCTTAATTCAAGTGCCCGCCTATGATGTACGCCATCTTCTTGAAAGAGGTGAACTCAAGGAGATACTGCCGGACACACCGCCACCATCAATTCCACTCTCATTTTTGTTCACCAAACGACGCAACCTATCCCCCAAAGTGCGCGTTTTTTACTCTGGCTGGAAAGCATACTTGAGAGGCACGGCGTTATTTCGCAAAGCCCTACACAAAGAGAGAGCATTGACAAGTCAGCATAGCGCTGCCCGCCGCGTCGGCCGATCACCCATCTTAACTAATCGCTGAGTAAGTGTGCTCAACCGCACCGGACTGCCTTCAGCGCCTGCACGAATAATATCTTGCGCCCATCCAGGTAGCTGAGGCGACAAACGATAATAAACCCACTGCCCCTCTCGCTGATCGATTAGCAATCCACACTGACGCAACTGGGCCAAGTGACGCGACACTTTAGGCTGCGACTCCTCTAGCGCATAGGTCAGTTCACACACGCACAGCGATTGCTCGTTGGCGATCAAGAGCACCAGCATTAACCGTGTCTCGTCACTTAGGCACTTGAACACCTGCAGTGCATTCAGGCTGGCAGCATTTCCCACGGACACCTTCCAAAAAAATGAGTAGCCAAAACAGTTTATACGCCCCTAACCGGTAGATACAAAAATCTACCCAGAATGCCTTAGAATATTGAGCAAGGGCATTGAGTATTATTATAAACAGGTCGTAGGGATGCGAAATGGTCGCTTTAGGCTAGCGACTGCGAGAGAATGCTTACTAGAAAGGTGAGACTGAAAGGCAAGAAAAAACAGAATGGCTCCCCGAGCAGGACTCGAACCTGCGACCCAATGATTAACAGTCATTTGCTCTACCAACTGAGCTATCGAGGAACATTACATTTTGCTGCTGTGTTTTGAGCGAAGCCACTGAAAGCATTTATATAACTTACTTCAGTATGTTGGCTCCTCGAGCAGGACTCGAACCTGCGACCCAATGATTAACAGTCATTTGCTCTACCAACTGAGCTATCGGGGAACATTTACCGTAGGCGGTAATTAAAGCAGAACAGCAATTTGGCTCCTCGAGCAGGACTCGAACCTGCGACCCAATGATTAACAGTCATTTGCTCTACCAACTGAGCTATCGAGGAACTGCTCAAACACGGTGCGTAGTATACTGATAGAAACGCTCGGGTCAAGTATCGATTATAGGTTAACGGCTAGCCCCGGGTTTCTTGTGTCCGTATAATGCCGCCATTCAATGGCTGTACGTTACACTGCCCATTACGATTGCATTCATGTTTTCATTCATCCCTCGTCCCCCGACGACTCATAGATGACAGGTACCGATGGCGAAGAAGCTCTTTATCAAAACGCACGGCTGCCAAATGAACGAGTACGACTCCTCGCGTATGGCAGATCTGCTCGGCGAATCTCACCAGCTGGAATTGACCGATAACGAAAAAGAAGCTGACGTTATCTTGTTGAACACCTGCTCTATTCGCGAAAAAGCGCAGGACAAGGTGTTTCATCAACTGGGTCGCTGGAAAAAGCTAAAAGACGCCAATCCAGACCTCGTGATTGGTGTTGGCGGCTGTGTGGCAAGCCAAGAAGGTGAAGCGCTGCGTAAGCGCGCGCCTTTTGTCGATATGATTTTTGGCCCACAGACGCTTCACCGCGTGCCAAAAATGCTGGATGCGCGCAATAACAACCAGATTGCCGCGGTCGATGTCACTTTTCCAGAAATCGAAAAGTTTGATCACCTGCCGCAGCCAAAATCTGATGGCGCAACCGCCTTTGTTTCTGTCATGGAAGGCTGCTCGAAATACTGCACATTCTGTGTTGTGCCTTATACCCGCGGTGAAGAAGTCTCCCGCCCCTTTGAATCGGTTATTGATGAAGTCATTCACTTAGCCGATCAAGGGGTGCGAGAAATTAACCTGCTTGGCCAGAACGTGAACGCTTATCGCGGTGAAAATGACGAGGGCGATGAGATCGACCTTGCCGAGCTAATCGCCTGCGTTGCTGCAGTAGATGGCATTGATCGCGTGCGTTTTACGACCTCTCACCCGGTGGAATTTACGGATAGCTTGGTAGATGCGTTTGCCGACATTCCGGAACTGGTGAGCCACCTACATTTACCGGTACAGTCAGGTTCTGACCGTATTTTAAGTGCGATGAAGCGTGGCCATACCGCAGAAGAGTACATCGAGAAGATGGAGCGTATTCGCGCCAACCGCCCGGATATTAGCTTCTCTTCTGACTTTATCATCGGCTTCCCTGGCGAAACCGAAGAGGATTTCGAAGCAACGATGGACCTGATTCATCGCATCGGCTTTGATCACTCGTTCAGCTTTGTTTACTCGGCACGCCCGGGCACACCCGCCTCCGGCCTGCCGGACGAAACGCCGGAAAGTGTCAAAAAACAGCGTCTCGCCATTTTGCAGGAGCGAATTCTGCAGCAGGCAGCGCAGATCAGCCGACGCATGGTAGGCACTACCCAGCGGGTGCTGGTATCCGGTTTCTCACCGCGAGACCCGGGACAGCTCTCAGGGCGCACCGAAAATAACCGCGTGGTTAACTTCCGGGCAGCCAACCCAACAGAACTGATCGGCTACTTTGTAGACGTGGAGATTACCGAAGCGCTGCCCAACTCGTTGCGCGGCGATCTCGCCTCTCCAGAGCGTTATTAACTGCTCACTTATCCTAGGTAATTGCCCCGGCATCGCTGGGGCAGTAAGCTGAGTCTCACATACATCAACTAATGGGTTTCTTACTCTTGAGCCAGCCATCACCTCAGGCCAATCGCATTATCACCCTAAGCCTTGAACCCAATGATCCGCAGCGTCTCGCTAGCCTCTGCGGCCAACAGGACGAGCATCTAAAGCTGATTGAGAGCCGCCTGGACGTGACGTTGCGCAACCGTGGCAACGTGTTTCAGCTGGCCGGCGCCGCTAACCGGATCAAAGCCGCTGCTAACGTGCTTGAGCACCTTTACCGTGAAACTGCGGCAGAAGAACTTGCAGCAGACACAGTTCACCTCTTCCTTCAGGAATCTGGCTTAGAAGCGCTAGAAGAAGAGGATGATAGCGACATCAACAGCGATGACGTGATTATGCGTACACCGCGCACCATGATTAAGCCTCGCGGCCTTAATCAGCAGCGCTACGTACAAAGCATTCGCGAGCACGATATCAATTTCGGTATTGGACCTGCCGGTACGGGAAAAACATACTTGGCGGTTGCCGCGGCGGTAGAAGCACTAAATCAGCAGGAAGTGCGGCGCATTCTGTTAGTTCGCCCAGCGGTAGAAGCAGGCGAAAAGCTTGGCTTTCTACCTGGCGACCTTGCCCAGAAAATCGATCCTTACCTCCGCCCGCTCTACGATGCACTGTACGAGATGATCGGCTTCGAACAGGTCGCTAAGCTCATTGAGCGTCAAGTGATCGAGATTGCCCCGCTGGCCTATATGCGTGGGCGTACGCTGAATAACTCCTACATCATTTTGGACGAAAGCCAAAACACCACGCCGGAACAGATGAAGATGTTCCTGACACGGATTGGCTTTGGCTCAACGGCGGTGATTACCGGCGATATTACCCAGGTAGACCTGCCTCGCGGACAGCGTTCTGGTCTTTCACAGGTGCTGGATGTTCTGAAGGAAACCCCTGGCATCGGCGTGACCCACTTTGCTGCGAAAGACGTTGTGCGTCACCCGTTGGTTCAGCGGATCATCGAAGCCTATGACGAATTTGAGTCGCAGCAGGAAGTGCAAGAGCGCGCTCGCCGTGAAGCTCGCCAACAGGAGCGCGAAGCCCGCATGCAAGCACTTGAACGCGCAGGAGAGGCACCTCGATGAGTAACATCGTGATTGACCGCCAGGCGGCCATCAATGAGCCGTTGCTTCCAACCCTCGAGCAGCTCACCCACTGGGTGGGCTGTGTCTTCTCACACCACCCCGATGATGAGCGCTTAGAGCTGACGATTCGCTTTGTGGATGAAGCAGAAAGCCAAGCACTCAATCGAGATTATCGGGGTAACGATAAATCAACCAACGTGCTCTCGTTTCCTTTTGAGAATCCTCCCGGCGTCTGTTTACCGTTACTTGGCGACCTGATTATTTGCCATGCCGTCGTTGCCCATGAGGCCCGTGAACAGCAGAAGCCTCTTGAGCATCATTACGCGCACATGGTGGTGCATGGCACGCTGCACTTAATGGGCTATGACCACATTGAAGAGCAAGAAGCGGAAGAAATGGAACAATTAGAGCGCGAGCTGCTTGCCACTCTCAATATTCCTGACCCGTATCACGAGTAAGCTGTTAACCTGATCGATAATTACTTTTAGGGTGGTGTATCCCCCGACTCAGTGATAAAACGACAGACTGTTTACCCGTAGCCATCTTCACATAGGGAACCTCTGATTAATGTGATGAGCGCAGGCCAGACAAGGCAAAAATTAACGAAAAAAGGATCGGACTCGCGTTCGAGTTTACGGGTTGTAAATGAGCATTTTGACCGGGCTCGCGCCCGAGGCGATTTTTAACGCAGTATGGCCAAGCGTAGTTAATCAGAGGTTTCATAGCTGTTTTTAAGTAGTGCTTTGACGTACTGTTTGCACACAACTATTTGCAAGTCACTATTTGCACGTAATAGAGAGATTAAACGCAATGAGCGAAGACCGATCGAGCAACTCAAATCAAAAATCCTGGCTCGAGAAACTCTTTGGCGCCCTTTCCGGAGACAATGACGAACCTAGTTCGCGCGATGAGCTAATGACGTTTTTACGCCACACCGCAGGGAAACTGAAACTAGATCAAGACGCTATTATGATTATTGAAGGCGCTCTTGAGATCAGCGATCAGCAAGTGCGTGAAATATTGATTCCACGCTCTCAGGTGTCGGCAATTGCCCTTGATCAAACCAGCGATGGCTACTTGCCATTGATTCAAGAAACAGGGCACTCCCGCTATCCGGTCATTGGCGAGAATCTTGACGATGTAAAAGGCATTTTACTGGTTAAAGATTTGCTCCCCCTGCTCTCTCAAACGCAAGAAAGCCGTGATGCCTTTAAGCTGGAAGACGTGCTGCGCCCGGCAATGTTTATTCCCGAGTCCAAACGCCTAAACAGCTTGCTGAAGGAATTCCGTGACACCCATAACCACATGGCCATTGTGGTAGATGAGTACGGCGGCACGGCTGGTATTATTACTATCGAAGATATTCTGGAGCAGATCGTTGGGGATATCGAAGATGAGCATGATACCGATGAAGAGGACGATATCCGCACGCTGGACAATGGCCACTTCGCCATTCGTGCTCTCACACCGATTGAAGACTTCAACGAACGCTTTGGCAGCGAATTTTCTGATGACGAATTCGATACTGTCGGCGGCCTTGTGATGCAACAGTTTGGCCACTTACCAGGCCGTGGCGAACATACTAGCCTGGGCGGCTGGCGATTCGTCATTCTTAATGCCGATAATCGGCGTATTCGGTTGCTGGAAGCTTATCGCGATGACGCCAGTGAAAATGCTACCGATGGCGACGACAGCGACGGCTAGTCAACCGCCCACTTCAACCTGCCGATAGGATATCACCATGGGGTTGACGCCCACCTTTGCACTTCAGCTGCTGGCTGCCCTCGTGGCCGGTGGTTTCACGACGCTTACCGCTTCACCGTTTGAATTATGGTGGCTAGGGCCCATCGCCATCGGCCTGCTTTACGTTGGCCTGCATACATTAAGTCCTGCTCAAGCAGCACTAAAAGGCTGGCTATACGGCGTAGCGCTCTTCGCCAGTGGCACGTCTTGGGTATACGTATCCATTCACGATTACGGCTATACCGGCGTTCCCCTGGCGGTATTTCTGACCGCTCTGTTTGTGTCCGTATTAGCCCTCTTTTTTGCAGGCACGTTTTGGCTTTATCGACGTTTTTGCAGCCCGCGCTGGGCACTGGCTAGCTTTGCAGGGGCATGGGTACTGGGGGAAGTACTACGCACTTATCTGTTTACCGGCTTTCCGTGGCTGCTGGTTGGCTCCAGCCATGTGGATTCACCGCTGGCCAACTGGGCGCCAGTAGGCGGCGTTTACTTGCTTTCCCTGCTGGTAGTGCTCACAGGCACCTTAGGCGCTGAACTGCTGCGACGCCAATGGTGGGCGGCGCTGCCATTAGCCGCTATTTGGCTCGTTCCGTTGGCACTGCCCTCACTTTGGACAACACCAGCAAGCGAGCCCACGCGCGTTGCGCTTCTCCAGGGTAATCTGCCCCAGCTATTAAAGTGGACCCCCGAAGGCCAGCGCGTAGCGGCAAATACCTATAGCGATTTAACCCGCCGTGTCGCGGATGATGCCGATCTCATTCTGTGGCCCGAAACCGCCCTGCCAATGATCGATAACCAAGCTCGCCCGGTGTTAGAGCGCGTACAAGCCAACTTACCACCCAGCACTGCGCTATTAACCGGCATTGTTCAACTCGACGAAGACAACCGTTATTTCAATAGTGTGATTGGTGTTGGCAACGTAGAAGGCAGCTATCAAAAAGAGCATCTAGTGCCGTTTGGTGAATACCTGCCGCTTGAAAGCGTGTTACGGGGTGCTATCGATTTCTTTGATCTACCGATGTCGAGTTTTTCTAAAGGCGCCTCCGAACAAACGCCCATGCAGGCTGCCGGTGTGACAATTGGCAACGCTATTTGTTATGAGATTATCTACCCACAGTTGGTTGCACAACGCGCAGCAGACAGCGACGTGATTGTGACGGTATCCAATGACACTTGGTTTGGCGCTTCCATTGGCCCCCACCAACACTTGCAAATGGCCCGCCTGCGCGCGCTAGAGAATGGTCGTTATGTCGTGCGCGCTACCAGCAACGGCATTACCGCGATTATTAATCCCCGTGGCGAGCTGGTAGATAGCGCTGCGCAATTTGAAACCACCTACCTTATTGGCGAATTTTACGCCATGGAAGGGGCAACACCGTTTACCCGCACGGGTAGTTGGCCTGCATGGCTATTCGCTGGCCTGCTACTGTTACCGAGCTTGATGCGTAAACGCTAATTAAAAAAATCCAGCTAACGCTGCGTGTCGCTTAGCAAGTGTGTCCATTCCCACCTCCCAAAAGAAAACACTGGTTTACGAATGGGAGGTGGGGGGATTACCGGTCAGTTTGCTTGAATATAAAATATGGCACTTTAAGCTTTACCAACCTATCAGAAAAAAGCCAGCGCAGCGGCCAGCCTCTCTTTCCCTCGACTCCTTTTCGACTTTTAGTTAAACAACTCCCCCAAAAAACACGCCCCATGAGACTTAATAAAAAATAAAACGTCATTATCAATAATCAAACCACCGCTTTAACAAAATATCCTTAACAGCTGCTCAAATTTATATTTTATAACTCATCCTTATAAACCTGACCGCCCTTCATAATCATGCGCAAGTTACACTCTGGATCTGTTAGAAAATCAAGATCGCGACTTGGATCGCCATCGACGACCAACAGATCAGCTAGTGCACCCGGTTCAATACGCCCAAGTACACCAGGATAGGGGTTGCGTGGACCTGAGAGTGACAATAAATCACCGTTATGCCCTGTTGCCATTGCCAACACTGTTAACGGATCATAAAAGCGCGTTAATTTTGCCAAATGCCGCAGTTGATTCGGGGTGTTTTTAGGGCTAAAGAGAATGTCGGTACCCCAGGCAGTTTTCACATTAAACCGCTGTGCCATTTCATAAGCACGAGCGGTACCTTCAGACACTTGGCGCTGAGACTCTCGGCGCGCAGCATCAGGATAAACATTAGCATCTTCATCTTGCAGGAAAGGCTGAAGGCTCCACCATGCGCCCTCTCCAGCCATCATTCTTACCGATTCTTCATCGGCCAATTGACCATGCTCAATCGACTTAACGCCGGCCCGCAGAGCGCGCTGGATACCACGTGACGTATACACATGCACCATCACATAGGTGCCCCAATCATCGGCAGCCTCAACCGCTGCGCGTAGCTCTCGTTCCGTAAACTGGGTACTGTCTAAAGGGTCATAAAGCGACGCGACCCCGCCGCCAGCCATCAATTTGATCTGCGAGGCACCTAGCATTAGCTGCTCACGTGTGCGCTTGAGCACTTCAGCCTCACCATCCGCAATCATTGCAACACCCTGACGCTCTGCTTCACTTAGCGGTGTTGTGCTGCCACGAGGTACGTCATGGCGCATTCTAAAATCACCGTGGCCCGATGTTTGAGAAATCATCGCCCCTGCGGGAAATATCCTAGGGCCATTCACAATACCTTCATCAATAGCACGCTTTAACGCAAACGATGGCCCCCCCCACATCCCTAACCGAGGTAACGCCACGCATTAAGGTTCGTTCTGCTTCTCTGGCTGCCACCAAATGCACATAGCCAATATCAGCAGTCATGGCTTCCATCTGGGAGATGGCCGCTAAGGTGGTGTGCCAATGGGCATCAATCAAACCGGGCATCAATACACGACCGCCGCAATCAACGACATCAATACCGTCCACCTCTCCACTACCGTCCAGAATAGCGTCGATACGGCCATTCTCTACCCTGATTGATACGCCATCACGCAGCGGGCCACCGTTGCCATCAAACAGCTTAAAATTGGTTAACAGCAGTGGTCCATCATGGGCCTTTGGCTGCTGCCCAACGGCAAACGGCACATGTAAACCTGCGAAAAGTGCCATCACCGCCGCTGTTCCCCCAATCATTTGGCGACGGGTTATCTCTGCCATCACCCGTTCATGAAAGCGTTGCAATATCGGCGACCCACAACAGCATGCCCCATGGCTATGATGAGCGTGGGCATCTGTTAACACTGGCGAAAATAAAGAACGGGCAGTCGGGGGCATGGCTAGAGCCTCGCTTAGCGGTAAGAAGTACAAGCAACTTTTCAAGACTTAAATCCAGAAGACTAAGTCAGCATTTCATCGCTTAATGCTATTTAATATATCTCAAATTTCCCAACAGGCAATTTCATAACAGTCGCTTTATCGAAAACTTGCGATGAATGCTAGCGAGCTAACATAGCTCACTAAAGCTTTAAGTGACGGTCAACGAAAAACCAACGAATTGCCGATAAACTTTTTTCATTTATTGCACTTAACACCTACATTGTGGTTTAACATTTTTAATAAACAACCAATGAGGTGATGAGTTGTGAAAAGCTCGGGCATTTTTTTATGGGCATCACTACTTGTGATAGCCACAGCGTCACCCAGCCAATCTGCTCAAGCACAACCACTCGCACTAGAAGACGCTTGGCAACAACTGCGCAGCCAAGACGATGACGTTGCCGCAGGCCAAGCCGCCCAACAACGCGCCGCTGCACTGCTTTCCACTCGCGATAATTTACTGCTGCCGCAAATAGACCTGTTAGGCTCTTATACCCACCTCGATGACCCAATTGAAGTAGACGCACTTGCGCTTAATCCGCTTAGCAGCGTCGCTGACTCTTTGCCTGGCCAACTGTTAGTTGACCTTATTGGTGGTCCCAATGCATTTCGTACACCGGTTACTAACCGCAATGTTGCCAGAAGCTCGTTAGCGATGTTTTGGCCGCTCTATACGGGGGGCAAAATCAGCTCTGCGCGGGAACTATTAACACTGGAAGAGCGGGAAGCCTCCCTACTACTTGAAGAGGTCTACCGCGTCCGCTTCATGGATTTAGTAACCGCTTATTACGGACTAGTCATGGCAGAGCGTGCGCTGACGACTCAACAGCAAGCTGAAGACACCCTTGCTGAGCATTACCGCTCTGCTCGTGCACTTGAAGAGCAGTATCAAATTGCCCGGGTAGAACGCTTAGCCGCCGAAGCAGCCTATGACCGTTCACGCATCACTACCCGTGCTATTCGCGAACAGCGTGATAGCGCCCAGCAAGCATTAGCGTCGTTGGTGCACTATGCACCTTCTGAATCTAGCTTAGGAGGTCACTCACCGGGCCCAACGCCTACGTCTCCGCTGTTTACGCTAGCGTCGCTGCCGCCGATTGGGCATTTTCAACCAGGGCTAGCCGACCACCCTGCTCTCAGGCTATTAGCTAATACCCAGGCACAGGCTGAAAGCGTGGTTGAGGCAAGCCGTGGACTTTATCACCCCAATGTTTTCATGTTTGGCAGCTACAACCTTTATGAAGACGACTCTTTAGCAAGCGATCTCACGCCCGACTGGCTAGTTGGCGTTGGAGTCAGCATGCCACTGGTAGACCGAAGCGGACGGAGTGGCAAAGTACAGGCAGCGGTGAGCACTGTTTCGGAATTACGCTATCGCCAGCAGGCCGCTTCCCGCAAGCTGGAATTGCTGCTCGACCAACACTACCGTGAAGCGAATCAAGCGCTTGAAGAGTATAACGACCTCGCAAGTACAGTGGCGTTGGCAGAAGAGAGCCTGCGCCTGCAAACACTGGCTTTCTCAGAAGGGGTTGGTCGAGCACTCGATGTGATTGATGCCCAAACCTTTCTATCCACGACCCACACGCGCCGAGATGCTGCCGCCTTCCGGTTCGTCATGTCACTTACCCAGTTACTCAGTATTACAGGTCAACAAGAATCACTTTTTGCTTACCTTAGCGAGGGGGATCCAATTCCGTGACCACGCGCAGATTTCTTATCCTGGCCATATTGGCAGGGATCGCCATCGCAGTCTCCGTTGTTTTTTGGCACACCTATAGCACACCCCCTCTTCGCTTACAGGGTCAGATAGAAGCTCGACAATATATGGTGTCTTCGAAAGTCCCTGGTCGGCTTGCAGAGATTGACGTACGACGTGGAGATAGCGTCAATGTCGGTGATCGGGTATTCCGTATTGATAGTCCTGAGCTTGAGGCAAAACTCACTCAGGTCGATGCTCTCGATACAATCAGCCGTTCGCTGGCACAAGCAGTGGAAGGCGGTACTCGGGAAGAAAAAATTGCTGCTGCACGCAGTGAGTTTCAGAAAGCCCAAGCAGCAGAAACCATGGCACGCACAACCTATGAACGTACTCGCGTACTAGCAGAGCAAGGCGTTGTGGCACGCCAACGACTAGACGAGGCCTTTACACTGCTACGGGTAGCGGAACAGACGCGGGTAACCGCAGCGGAAGTACTTAGATTAGCAGAGGCTGGCCCTCGCGAAGAAGCTCGCACCGCTAGCCGCGCTGGCGAAGAGATGACCACCAGCTTGCGCGACGAGATCAACGAGCTGCTTGAAGACTCAATGGCGTTTGCCCACCATCAAGGCATCATCAGCAATGTCCTACTAAATACGGGTGAACTGGTGCCCCAGGGTTTCCCAGTGGTCATGATTACTGATTTAGATGAGGCATGGGCACTCTTTAATGTGCGTGAAGACCTGCTACAGCATTTTTCGCAAGGAACCGAGTTCGATCTAGAGATTCCCTCTCTTGGCCAACAGGCACGCTTTCGAGTCAGCCACATCGCAGCGTTGGGCGACTTTGCTACTTGGCGTGCCACGGTGCCCGGGCGCGGCTTTGATATGCGCACGTTTGAAGTGGAAATGCACCCGGTCGAGCCAGTACCTGGCCTAAGGGCAGGCATGAGTGTATTGCTTGATTTACCTTCTGAGGATGCGCGGTCAGGTAGCCAACATGGAACCGACTAGGCTGAATGGCTGGCAGGCGCTGCGCAGCCAGCCTTGGCTGCTAGCCCTGGCAGGATGGCTCCCCCCATTAATGACGCTGTTATTTATTGCCGTATTTGAAATGGGCACCCCACAATCGCTGCCCGTGGGCGTAGTCGATTTAGACCATACCGCTGAATCCCGTTCGCTACAGCGTTATTTAGATGCCAGCCCAGCGTTAGATATGCTTAACCCCTACCCTTCGGCAAGCGAAGGGGCCGAAGCGCTACAGCGTGGTGACGTCTTAGCACTATTGATCATTCCACGTGACTTTGGCCGCGACTTACGTCTCTCGCTCAGCCCTGAAGTCGTCGCTTTCTACAATAGCCAATACCTGTTGGCCGGAAAATTCATTTCCTCCGCGTTAACTCAATCAGGTATGACCTTCGCCGCCGAAGCAGGTGTCGCATTGCGGCTTGGTCAAGGTTATGCGTTACCACAAGCCGTAGCCGCAGCGGCTCCCGTGCGGCCACAAATTACCTCCCTTTATAACTCTGGGATGAGCTATGCCCGCTTTTTAGTCACCACGATCACACCCGCACTTTGGCAAATTGTGATTGTTGTCGCCACGCTGCTTACACTTTGCTGGCGGCTCGAAAAAGCTCCTTTACCAGCCACTTTCTCCGCTAGAAGTATCGCACTTTGGCAACTACTGACGCCTATTTCGTTGCTGCTTTGGCTTCAGGGAGTGTTAATGCTGGGCCTGTATAGTTACTTTCTCGGCTGGTCACCAGAGGACAGCCTTGCTTGGTTAGTGGCCGGAATGGCACTGATGGTACTGGCCGTGCAAAGTATGGCTACGCTGATTCTCTCCGCGGTTGCCAACAAAGTACGCGCACTAAGCCTTTGCGCCGCCTATCTAGCGCCAGCCTTTGCCTTTATGGGAATTACCTTTCCAAGAGGCGACATGAATATGCTGGCACGGGTCTGGGGTAACTTAATGCCATCCACACACTATATTGAACTCCAGGTAGCAGTGGCTGACCACGGAGCACCGCTGGCTACTCTGCTACCGCCCTTATTGATATTGCTGCTGTTTCTGCTGCCACTCCCCTTAGCCATTCATGCCTTGCCAAGACAATTAAACATCAACCCTGCCGAGCAGGTGTCCTAATGAGTGCCTGGCAACGGTGTTGGCAAGCGTGGCAGGTAGAGATTGCGAATATATTTGCTGATCGGGCCGTGCTGCTCGTTATTATTGGCGGCTTACTGTTTTATGCCGTTCTTTACCCTCTTCCCTATCATAAGAGTGTGCCGGGAGAGCAAGCAGTGGCGGTGGTGAATCATGACCACACTCATCTAGCGCGGCAACTTATCCGCATGGCAGATGCGTCTCCTCAAATTCGAGTCGCCGCCCAGCCTTCCAGCATGGCGGAAGCAGAAGCCTTACTGGCCAATGATGATGTTCATGGACTCCTGATTATTCCGTCTGGCTTCGAGCGGGATGTTTATTTAGGCCGCCCTACCAGCCTGTCTTTCGCAGGAGACGCCAGTTACTTTCTAATTTACGGCAATGTTGTCGAGGGCTTGCTGACGGCAGCGACGACGCTCAGTGTACAAACCCAAATTGTTGGTAGCTTAATGAAAGGGGAAAACCCTGCTCAGATTCCCGGTCAGATCATGCCTATGCGAATCACTACTAAGCCCGCGTTCAACCCCACGTCTGGCTACATCAATTACATTGTGCCCGCTGTCTTCGTATTAATTCTGCACCAGACGCTGCTAATTGCCGCGGGCAGCGTAACCATCAAAGATCGTGCACGCAGGCGCCTGGGGCAAACTGCGCCATCGCTTGCATTAGCACTGCCGCTTCGACTTGTCACCTTTATGCTTATCTACCTGTTATTTGCCATGCTCTATTTTGGCTTTTTCTTTCAGCTTTATGGTGTCCCCCATGTTGCTGCACCTAGCGAATTACTGGTCTTCAGCGTGCTATTTTTCATGAGTGCCACGCTGTTCGCCATTTGGCTGGGCTACTTGCTTCCGCGACCGGAGCTTCCCACTGTCCTGGTGCTCCTCTCGTCCCTACCGATCGTCTTCACCGCTGGGTTTGCTTGGCCTGCAGAGAGCTTGCCCAAGTGGCTAGATACTCTAAGCCTGCTGATTCCGGTAAAACCTGGCATACAAGGTTTTTTGGCGATTAACCAAATGGGGGCTCCACTGCTCAGTATCGGGCGAGAAATTAGCGTACTGGTTGGATTATGCGTTCTGTATGGCGGATGGCTTTGGTGGCTCGCTTGGCAGCAACGCCAGCCAAGCCCACGACAAGCTCATTGCAATGACATTGCTGAAAGGGACGAATAAAGGGCTACTAACAGAAGGAGTATTAATAGTAGAGACGCAAATGGCGGTGATGTCTCAATCGGTCAACCCTCACGAGACACACCGCCATTTTCTACCACTCTAAACGTTACCGTTAGTGTAAAGATAAACGTAACGGTTTTTCATCAGCCCATCATGCAATGGTGGCAAATTATTCTGCGGCAGGGAGTTCGCCCAGCACCTCAGGAATCGTCATTTTCACATAGCGACCAGGCGCGCTTTCAATAACACTTAGCCCACCTTCTCCAGGCTGACGCGCGGGCACCATTTTTTCCGGATCAGGATCTGCATAGCCGTTCTCCGTCACCCAGGCCTGCCAATGCGGCCACCAGGAGCCTTCATTAAAGGTCGAGCCTTCTTGCCATGCATCATGCGTTTCGGGCAGCGCATCGTTGGTCCAATAGCCGTATTTATTCTTATGAGGAGGGTTCACAATGCCCGCGATATGGCCAGAACCACCCAACACAAACGTCACCGGCCCTTTGGGCAACAGCGCGCCATAATACGTACTGTTCCACTTCGCGATGTGATCTTCTTTCGTCGATACGAAATAGCAGGGGGCCGATATTTTACGAAGGTCAATCTTCACCTCGTCTAACTCAATGCCACCCGGCTCGACCAAGCGATTTTCCAAGTACATATGGCGCAGATACCACGCATGCGTACCTGCTGCCAGGTTTGTGCCATCGGTATTCCAATACAACAGGTCAAACGCTGCGGGCGTTTCGCCTTTCAGATAATTATTGATGTAGAACGACCAGAAGAGATCATTCTCACGCAATAAATTAAAGGTATAGGCCATTGAACGGCCATCCAAATACCCCTTCACTGCTAGCGTGTTTTCGATTCCCTCAACCACGCGCTCGTTAAGGAATACGCCAATATCACCGGGATCGCGGAAATCTTGCAGCGTCGCCATGTAGGTAACGGACTTCACCTTGCGACCACGCCGCGTGCTTGTCAGATAAGCGACTGTAGAGGCGGTTAGTGTGCCGCCCACACAGTAGCTCAACAGGTTGACTGACTTCTCGCCACAGGCTTGCTCAATGGCCTCCATCGCGCTAATGGGGCCCATTTGCATGTAATCAGCCCAGGTGATGTCACGCTGCTCTGGGCCTGGGTTACGCCAGGAAATCAGAAATACCGTATGCCCTTGATTCACCATCCACTTGACCAGCGAATTGTCTTCTCGCAGGTCGAGAATGTAATACTTATTGATCCATGGGGGCACGATCAACAGTGGCGTTTTAAAGGTTTTTTCCGTAGTGGGGGTGTATTGAATCAGCTGAATCAGCTCATTTTCATACACCACGGCACCCGGGGTAACCGCAATGTTATCGCCAATACCAAAGGCACTTCGATCGGTCATGCGTACATTGATACCTTCGGCTGAGTTCGCCAGGTCTTCTCGCAGACGCGTCAAACCATCCACCAAGTTCTGCCCGCGAGTTTCCAACGTACAGCGCATCACTTCCGGATTAGTCGATACGAAGTTAGTCGGCGACATGGCGTTTACCAACTGCCGAGCATAAAACGCCAGATTGCGCTTTTGCGTCGGGTCTAGGCCATCCAGGTCTTCTATGAGTTCTTCTACCATCTGCGAAAACAGCAGATACTGCTGCATAATCGCCAAGTAGTAAGGCTCTTGCGTCCAGGCTTCATCTTTAAAGCGGCGATCGCCTTTAGCAGGTGTGATCAATGGCGTCACCTGCTCACCAGACATAGCGCGCACACCCTGTTGCCAAAGCAGCCACTGATCTTGCATAAGGCGCGATTGGGTTTGCCACAACAGGTTAGGGTTACTCATAAGCGATTGTGCGGCGGCTTCAAAGCTTTCGCGCATATCACTGTAGACGGAGTCAGCAGCTTCGCTGGGGGCTATCCGTGACAGTAAATCCTCAAGCAGTCCTTTGTACTGTTCACCGACATCGCTTAGCTGCACTTTCCATGCTTCAAGCTCTTCTTGAGAAACACCTTGAGACGGCATTTTCCACCCTGACAGCATACTCACTCTCCCCTCACCTGCTTGGCATTTTCTGCCCAGGCACATCATCCAAAAGAACGCGGCGCCTTGAAGGCGCCGCGAACATAGTTGCGTTTAGCTTTTACGTGAAGACTGGCTAGTCGCTTTCGCAGGCTGTTCACTTTTCGTGGCAGAGGTGGCTTGCTCGCTCATTTTCTGCCCAGCTTCGCTGAACAGCTTTTCCATTTCGGATTTGAATTGCAAGCTCATCTCACCCATGACACGGGCATCTTCCTGCATTTGCTGAGAAAGCTCGTTCATCATTTCGGCTTGTTTGGTGCCAAAATCACGCAGGCTCTCTGCATCGTCAATTTCCGTCGCGCTACGAATGCGCTCGGTGCCCATCTGGCTGTAGCGTTTCATTGCTTCCAGCTGATACTGGGTCATTTTTTCCATGTTGTTGAGCATCAGCGAGTTCATCTTACGCATTGGCTCAAACATTTGGCGGGTTTGGGTACTAAAGGCGTCCATCATTTTATCTTGCATAGTGTCTGCTCCTGTCTCTCGTTCCTTGGCATGAGCCTGGAGTGGCTCATCACATGGCAAAATTGCTGCACTGCAAAAAGAGTAAACGCTGCAATGCTGCTTTGCAACATTCTTAGCAGCTCGCTCAACAACGCTACACATTTCACATGACAGTTCTACCCTTTAGTGCGAGAACGCGAAGAAGCCGTCGCTTTCGCTTTGGAGCTTCTCGCACTTGATGCACTTCCACCTGACGCTGCTGACTTAGCAGCCTCTTGAGACTCGCCTTGATCTGTGCCGTCATCCTGTTCGGCACCGCTGCTGGAGGAACCCGCTTTGCGTAACATGTCCAACATCATCTGTTGATACGTGCCAAAGTTAGCTAACCCTTGGGAGAGACCTTGTTGCATCATCGGCTGCTGCAGGAAAGGACGCATTAGATTCATAGGGTCATAGCCATCTTCCCCTGACTCCATTTGCCGCTGAATATTTTCCAGCAGGCTTTGCTGAAACGCCTCAACATCCGGCAGCCCTAGTGATTGGCGAAACTCATCCGGTGTCAGGTCAAATTCAACGTTGATCTTCATAGGCGACTCCTTAACCATCTTCCTAGAGTGTAGCAGCGTTACGCCAAGCGCACCGTGCTGTTATTGTTGTTCTAAACGTGGCGTGTCAACGCTAACATCTCCATTTTGTCCACGATGACGTAGCCAATGATCTAGCAGTGTGATTGCCATCATCGCCTCAGCGATAGGCGTCGCACGGATACCGACACAAGGGTCATGGCGGCCTTTCGTTATTACCTCAACTGGCTGACCATGTATATCAATTGATCGCCCAGGCGTGGTAATACTTGACGTTGGCTTCAACGCTAATCGAGCGACGATCGGTTGGCCACTGGAGATTCCGCCCAACACCCCGCCCGCGTGATTAGAAAGAAACCCTTCGGGCGTCATCTCGTCACGGTGCTCGCTGCCACGCTGGGCAATGCAACCAAATCCAGCCCCGATTTCTATCCCTTTTACCGCATTGATGCTCATCAAACCATGCGCCAGATCAGCATCTAAACGGTCGAAGACCGGCTCGCCTAACCCGACCGGCACACCATCAGCAATCACGGTAATTTCAGCGCCTACGGAATCTTGATCCCGACGCAGCTGATCCATATAGGCTTCAAGTTCGGCCACTTTGTCCGGGTCAGGGCAGAAAAAGGCATTTTCGCCTACCGCGTCCCAGGTTTTGAATTCGATTTTAATTGGCCCCAACTGGCTCATATAACCGCGAATCTGAATTCCTTGCGCGGCCAGTACCTGCTTGGCAATAGCGCCAGCAGCAACACGCATGGCTGTTTCTCGCGCGCTAGAACGACCGCCGCCCCGGTAATCGCGGTGGCCATACTTATGATGGTAAGTGTAGTCAGCGTGGGCAGGACGGAATTGGTCTTTGATTTTAGAGTAGTCTTTGGAGCGCTGGTCGGTGTTCTCGATCAATAAACCAATCGACGTCCCCGTGGTTTTGCCTTCAAACACGCCAGAAAGAATCCGCACCTGATCCGGCTCTTTACGCTGAGTGGTGTGTCGAGAGCTACCTGGACGGCGGCGATCTAGATCAAGCTGCAAGTCTGCTTCACTGATCGGTATGCCAGGCGGGCAACCGTCAACAATAGCGCCTAAAGCAGGGCCGTGGCTCTCACCAAACGTGGTAACGGTAAATAGCTTGCCAAAGGTATTGCCAGACATGGGCGTTAGTTCCTCACGCAAAAGACGCCGCATGGGCGTCGAGTTCAGCGGCGCTCAAGGCAAAAACACCCTGGCCGCCACGCTCGAATTCAAGCCAGATAAAGGGCACTTCAGGGAAAGCAGCCTCCACATGGCGGTCGGAATTGCCAACTTCAACAATCAGCCAGCCCTCGTCGGTTAAGTGCTGGTGTGCTTCACGCAGAATGCGTCGCACGATATCCAGCCCGTCGTTACCAGCGCCTAACGCCAGAGCAGGCTCATGGCGGAACTCGGCAGGCATAGTGGCCAGATCACGCGCATCAACATAAGGTGGGTTAGATACGATCAGGTCAAAACGCTGGCCTTCCAGGCCGTCAAACACATCGGATTCGACAGCCCGCACGCGATCACCAACGTCGTGACGCGTAATGTTTTGACGAGCAACTGCTAAGGCATCCTGGCTAATATCCGCCAACGCCACCTCGCAGGTAGGCAACACCAATGCAGTGGCAATACCGATACAGCCAGAACCGGTACATAAGTCCAATACTCGGGCAGGCGGCTCTTCCGGGAACCATGCAGCAAAGCCGTCTTCAATCAGCTCGGCAATGGGCGAGCGCGGAATTAACACGCGTTCGTCAACGCTGAACGGGAATCCTGCAAAAAAAGCTTCGCCCAGTAAGTAAGGCAGCGGGCGGCGAGTCGTCACCCGCTCTCGCGCTAACCGGATAATGCGCTCGCGCTCTATTGGCAACAAGCGGGCATCCAGCACAGCTGGGTCGACGTTCCATGGCAGATGCAGTGCGCCTAAGCAAAGCGCAACGGCTTCGTCCCAGGGCGATTCCGTGCCATGCCCATAGTGCAGCCCCGCCAGATAAAACTCGCTGGACACCCAGCGTAAGTAATCGCGCAGTGTAAAAAGCTCGCTCACCAATGCCGATTCCGGCAACGAAAGCATTGAGTGGGAGGTCTCATCATTGAGATGCGTAGTCACAGCGGCTCCTGGCGTGTAAAAAGTTCATGGAAGGATTGTACCTTTGACGCCGTCTGGTTCACAGCGCGTGGTTCACGGTGAACGGTTCACAGCAACGACAAGCTCGCTATACTGTGCGCTTCTCAATTATGCTTATTTGTTAACACTTCATTTCTCTATTTGAGCCGACCATGACGCGACACCTGCCCAACGACGACGATATCAGTGTCTTTCGCCAAGCGCTGCAGGCAGCAGGCGTGCGCCGTATTGCCAGTAACCAAGCTGATCCCGGCAAGCCTAAGCGCAACGACGAAGCTGCCCAGCAAGCACGTCGACAAGCGGCGGTAGAGAGCAACACGCTGCAAACCAGCGGTCGCACGACCGACGGTCGAGTAGAGGCGGTACGCCCCTCAGAGTATCTGGAATTCAGCGTGCCCGACCTGCCCTGGCGCACCTTAAGCCAGTTAAAACGTGGCCAAACCGCGTGGCAAGCGGGGTTGGATTTACACGGTTATACCCTAGAAGAAGCGAGGATTGAGCTTGAAAGTTTTTTGCGCGACGCCGCTGCACAAGGCATGCGCTGTGTTCTAGTCGTGCATGGTAAGGCCTGGGGCACCACCTCTGACTTTCCGGTGCTTAAAAGCCATACCAATGCGTGGTTAAGAGAGTGGCCCGGCGTCTTGGCGTTCTGTTCCGCCACCGATATCGATGGCGGAACAGGCGCGGTGTATATTCTGCTGCGCAAGCGCGGGCAGTAGGCGGCTATGTCACTCGGTCGCATCCGAAGCAATGCTAGGCATGCGGCGCTCTAACGCTTCATCAGCAAGATGCCGACCCAGCCGAATTAATTCGTTGGCGCGGTGAAACTCGTAAGTGCTGCAAACAGTTTTGGGAATTTCGATCAATACATCCGGCGGATAGCCTGCGATTTTATACTTCGCCAGCGCCGCTTGGGTGATATCAAACGACTCTAGAATCATATCGAGCTTGCCCCATTCACGCCGACCACGCAGGTCAACGGTTTCATCAACGTCGCTCTCTTCACCATTGCTGCCCCCCAGCCCATCCCACAGACGGCGCGTGGTGGCACGCACATCGTCCATCCAACCGCCAATATTAGCATCACGGTCGCGCTCTAACGCGGTGCGGCTGTCGCTTGCATCTTCGCTGGGTAACAACTCCTCTAAGGTGATCGGTTGTGGGCTGTGCGCCGTCACGTTAACCGCCACCACAAAATCCGCTTCATGGGTGGCTAATATTGGCATTATCGGCAGTGGGTTCAGCAAGCCGCCATCAACGAGTACCTGGCCACCCACATGTACTGGGGTAATGACACCCGGCACGGCAATAGAGGCACGGATTGCCTGGAGTAAGGGGCCATTTTGAAACCACACTTCACGTTGACGAATCAGATCCGTCGCGACGGTCGTCACCGGAATAGGCAGGTCTTCAATCAATCTATCACCGACCAGCTCTTCAAGTTTGCTCATGACCTTATTCGCTCGCATGGCGCCCATCGGACTCCAGGTCACATCGACCAGCTTGAGCACATCTAAATAATCCAGGTTACACACCCACTCCCGGTATTCAGGCAGCTTTCCAGCGGCATAGATACCAGCAATTAGCGCGCCCATAGAGCAACCGGCAATCGAAATTATCTCGAAGCCGCGCGCTTCTAATGCTTCGATAACACCGATATGGGCATAGCCCCTTGCCCCTCCACTCCCTAATACCAGCGCAACCTTATTACCGCCATTCAAGCCGCTGCTTGCCACAGGTGCTTTAACAACATGCGCTACTTTTTTCTTCATCGTCATCTTCCTAACGCGAGCAATCAGGTACCCGCTACGCTTGCTGACTGATTGTGCTGGCCACGCGATGAACCGATTGTGGCTCAAGGTGCAGATGATGGCCACCCGCGAGTACATGGCGCGTTAACTGTGGTACTGCTTGGCGCGCTTTTGCTGCCCAATCCCGTTCGCCTAAAATACCTCGCTCCCCCTCTATCAATAGCACCGGGGCTTGAATCTCCGCCAGTAGCGCCAACACCTGCTGGGGCGTAAAGCGCACCAAAGAAGGCTTTAGTAAACGGCTATCCGTGCGCATTTGCACATGCCCATCGGCAGTGGCCTGGGTGTTACGCTCGACAAGTGGCGTGGCGGTGATGCTGTCCAGCGGCGTGACACCTCCGGCTACCCGCGCGGCAACTGCACTCTCAACATCGGGATAACGAGGAGGACGGGAAAGCGGCCGCCGATAGGCCACTAGCCCTTTGCGTAGTTGGCTGGCAGTCTCTTCGGCAGGTGTGTTTAGCGCTCCTAAGCCATCTAACAGAATTAGCTTATCTACCCGCTCAGGCAGCGCTGCCGAGACTAGGCAAGCCACGGCTGCCCCCATCGAGTGAGCAAGTAGCGTCGCCTTTTCGATCTCTAATGACTCCATGGTATCCAGCACGTCCTGGGTATAGTCCCATAGTGCATAGTCGCTTCCTGCAGGCGCATGAGCCGAATGCCCGTGACCGCGGAAGTCGATCGCCACAATGCGAATATCCAGTGCTTTCACCAATAGCGGCGCCAGCCGACTGAAGCTCGCCGCGTTGTCTAGCCAACCATGCAGTGCCACCCAAGTAGGCGCAGTGCTACGCCCCCAGCTAAGCGCCGCCAGCCGACCATTCGCCAGGGAAAGCGGCTGCGCAGCGGTACCGACGTGGGTCGATTCATTCATAAGCAGGATCTCTTAAAAGCCGGATAACCAAGCAATGTCATATACGTCAGATGACGCTCTAAGGCGTAAACGTTACCATGCTAAGCGCAGCGCATCTGCCGCTTTTATGCAGATAACGCTTGCGTGCTGCAACTACTGCGAAATGCTCTTAACGATGATGACCAACAGGAAAATGACTATGAAACCACGTCGTGACACCCGTGCTCGCAACCTTGTGTTCTTGATTACCGTGATCAGTGCGTTGGTGGTTGGCCTGTGGCTTGCTCGCTAAGCCAATAGCACCCGCTGAGCCAGTAGCCCCCAGACTCCCAGCGTTGAGCATCGCTTGCAATTTCTCCTTCATGAATAAATACTGCTTATAAATACTGTATATAAACACACTACTTATTCATGAGGATGTCGACGATGCCGTCCCAACCCGCCGCTTTAAAAACAGCCACGTTTACAACGAGCACATTTCCAACAACGATGGTCGCGACAGCCCTGCCGTTAACCTCTCAGCCGTTGCCATTTCCAACGTTATACGGCCGCGCTGGGTTTAGCGGCTTCCCTTCACCTGCTCAAGATTACGAACCACGCACGTTAGATCTCAATGAGCGACTGATTAAACATCCCAACCACACGTTTTACCTCACCGCCGCGGGCGACAGCATGGAAGGCTGGGGGATATTCGAAGGTGATTTGCTGGTGGTAGATCGCAGCATACCGCCCCGCTTAGGGCATATCCTGGTCGCCATGTTTGAAGAGGAAGTACTGATAAAGCGTTATGCGCTCTATCAAGGCACACCACACCTCTGCTCGGCACATCCCCACTATCCACCGCTGCCGTTAGAAGAGGCAAACTGCCAGCTATGGGGGGTGGTGCGCGCCGTGGTGCATGAGTATTTGCCATGATTGGCCTTGTTGATGCCAATAATTTTTATGTTTCCTGCGAGCGTGTTTTTAAGCCCGCGCTTGAAGGCAAACCCGTGGGCGTGATGTCGAATAACGATGGCTGTGTGATCGCCCGCTCGGCCGAAATGAAAGCCTTGGAAATCCCCATGGGCACTCCCGCTTTCCAACTGGAAGGTTTGCGCCGACGGGGAGAGATTCACTTACTGTCATCAAACTACGAGCTGTATGGCGACATGTCCGCACGACTCGCCCAGCTACTGCGGGATGCCTGTCCAGACGTCGCGCCTTACTCTATTGATGAAATGTTTATCTACCTGGATGGCTTCAGCGACACTCAATGCCAAGCGCTCGGGGAAGTTGTCCGCCGCCGTGTTCGCCGCTATTTAGGGCTACCTGTATGCGTAGGGCTGGCACCTACCCATACGCTAGCCAAGCTCGCTAACCACGTTGCCAAACAGCAGCCTCACTACCAAGGCGTCTGCCTACTCACTGCCAACAGCCCGACCACTACGGCGCTGCTTAAACAGCTGCCGGTGAATGACGTATGGGGCGTCGGCAGACGCCTAGCAGAACGGCTTGCGGTGAGTGGTATTCGCACGGCGTGGCAGTTGCGGGAGTGCGACCCAAAGCAACTTCGCAAACGATTTTCAGTGGTGCTTGCGCGTACAGCGCTAGAGCTACGTGGCACCTCATGCTTGGAAATGAACGCATTAGAAGAGCCGCGTCAGCGTATTATGACGTCACGCTCTTTTGGCCAAGCAACCGGCGTAAAAGCGGAATTGCACGCAGCGCTGCGCCGCCATGCTCAGCGCAGTGCCGAAAAACTGCGCCAGCAGAAAAGCCTTACCCGCGCCGTATTGCTATTTCTAAACACCAACCGCCATCGTAAAGACCAGCCTCAGCTTTCACCTAGCGCGATGATTCCCCTGGCATCGCCAAGCGACGATACCCGCATCATTTTAGAAGCCGTGCGCGAAGGGTTGGAACAGATGTATCGGCCGGGTTTTCAGTTTATGAAAGCCGGTGTCATGCTATTGGACTTAGTCGATGCACAGCAGTATCAGCTTTCGCTGTTGCAGCCTTCACATAAAGCGCACCCGCACTTGATGAACGCCGTTGACGCCATTAATCAGCGCATGGGGCAAGGCACGATTCGCTTTGGAATGACAGAGGCGGAAGCACCGTGGCAGTTGCGCTGTGCACACCGCTCTAACCGTTATACCACCTGCTGGGACGAACTCATGGAGGCAGGCACTCACCCTGGCGCCATTGCAGCTGCCAGGGTGAAGCGTGAACAACAGCGGCTAGCGCGAGCGCAGCGCTTGGCGCAACCGCGGGCTTAGGGTCTCCCCCACTGCGACCATGACCACCAAAACCGCTAGCAGCCACGGCCAATGCACCGCGAACGAAACTTGGTAAAGCCCCAAGGCATCAGCAAAGATAACCAAAATACCCAACGGACTAACGTAGCGCACCATGATTAACCACAGCGTATAAGGTAGTGGTGCAAGTCCCAGCTCGTCACGGAATGTTTCACTCTTGAGCACAAAGCCCGCCAGTACCACAGAGCCCAGTCCACCCAGCGGCATCATCCAGCGCGAGGTTAAATAGTCCAGCCAATCAAAGAAGGTTTTGCCCGCCAGGGTCCAGTCAGCACCCAGGTTAAACGACAGCATCGCCAGTGTGCTGATCAGCCATAGCACGATGCCCGTCGCCCAAGAGGCAGACTTACGGGTCATGCCTTTGTTATCGCATAACCACGACACCGTGGCTTCCACCATCGAAATAGACGAGGTCAGCGCCGCCATCGAGAGCATCAAGAAAAACAGAATGCCAAATAGCGTGCCCATTGGCATCGCCTGGAAGGCCAGCGGCAAGCTCATAAAGATAAGCCCCGGCCCTTCACCAGGATTCATACCGTTAGCAAAAATGACCGGGAAGATCGCCAACCCCGCCATTAGTGCAACGACGGTATCAGCAATGGCCACGCTTACCGTGGTACGCCCAATCGAAGCTCCTTTGGGCAAGTAGCTACCGTAGGTCAGAATCGCACCGGATGCCAACGACAAGGTGAAAAAGGCGTGACCCAACGCCGCCAGCATGCCTTCACTGGAGAGGCTGCCCGCGTTGAACGAGAACAAGAAACTCACTGCCTCGCCAAACCCACCGGAAAACACTCCAAAAATAATCAGCAGAATGAGCATGAGCACCAGCCCGGGCATCATCCAACTGACATTTTTCTCAATACCTTCCTGAACGCCTTTGCCCACAATCACCATGGTCAGCACTGCCACCAGGGTGCTCCAACCGCCCAGAATGAACGGGTTGGCATTATTGGCTCCAAAGACCGCCGCCATGTCATCAACGCTACTGCCTGCAAGGCCACCGGTGAGCATTTTCCATAAATAGGAGAACGACCAACCTGCGACCACGACATAAAACGACAGAATCATAAAGCCGCAAAGCATCGCCATCCAACCAATCAGCGACCAGGCAGAAGAGCGGCCAGACTCATTGACAACGCGCCGTATCGCATCAATCGGGCTGCCGCGCCCACGCCGACCAAAGGCAATTTCGGTCATCATCACTGGAACGCCAACGGCTAAAATGCACGCCAGATACACCAGCACAAAGGCCCCACCACCATACTCCCCTGTGATATAGGGGAATTTCCAAATATTGCCCAGCCCCACCGCCGAACCGGTGGCTGCCAGCATAAAGCCCCAGCGGCCCAGCCACTGAGTGCGAGGTTGCCCAGAAGACGCCATGACCTTCCACCTTGTCAGAAAAAAGCGCCTATCCTAGAGGATTTTATAACCAAAGCCCAAAATTCTTGTCTCTCTAGGCGAACCAGCCATGCGCATCTGAAGCAAGAATCTGGCAGACTAGTGAGCGATGAACACCACCCAACGGAGAGTGCTTAACATGAGCGACAGCGCCAAACCCTGGACGCAACCCATGCCCGACGCGCAGTTCAACATCATGCGCGACATTCTTGCTGCCCCCAGCCCGGTAGGCCTGGAAGGCGCCATGACCTACGGCGTACTGAAGCCCTACTTTGAAAGCTTCGCGCCCAGCGGCTGGCATCTGCATCAGTTTAAAGGCAATGCTGGCGTAGTGCTGGACACCCACCCTGGCCGCGATGACATGTTCAAAGTGATGATCATCGGCCATGCAGACAAAATCCGCATGCAGGTTCGCTCGATTGGCGAAGACGGCAAGATCTGGATCAACACTGACTCCTTCTTGCCTAGCGTACTTATCGGCCATGAAGTGAAGCTATTCAGCGAAGATCCTGACGCCCCCGGCAGCTATCGCTGCATCCAAGGCGGTACAGTAGAAGCCCTGGGCGCGATTCACTTTTCTGATCCTGCACAACGCGATGGCAGCAAAGGTATCAAAAAAGAGCAGATCTACCTGGACCTGCAAATCCATGGCGAAAATAAAAAGCAGCAAGTGCTGAATTTAGGCGTTCGCCCGGGTGACTCCATTATTTTCGACCGCCCCATTCGCCCTGGTTTTAGCCCGAACACCTTCTACGGCGCTTACCTGGATAATGGCTTGGGCTGCTTTGTTACCGCAGAAGTAGCGAAGTTAATCGCAGAAGCCGGCGGCACCGAAAACGTACGCGTGCTGTTTGCCATTGCCAGCTACGAAGAAATTGGCCGTTTCGGCAGCCGCGTATTGGCTGGCGAACTAAAGCCAGACGCACTGATTGGCGTAGACGTTAACCACGACTACGTAGCTGCTCCTGGTATTGGCGACAAGCGCATGCAGCCGCTGGAAATGGGCAAAGGCTTCACGATATCCGTAGGCTCCATTGCCAGCGAACAGCTCAACCGCATTATCGCCAGTGCCGCCAAAGAGCAGGATATTCCCCTACAGCGGGACATCGTTGGCGTGGATACGGGCACTGACGGCATGGCAGGCGTGCTGGCCTCTATTGATAGCGCAGCTACCTCAATAGGCTTCCCGATTCGCAACATGCACACTATTTCCGAAACCGGCAACACCCAGGATGTACTCGCGGCAGTTCACGCGCTGACCCACACCTTAAAAGCACTGGATGCCCTACCCGACCTGCAGCGGGAATTCCTGGACAACCATCCACGGCTTGACCAGGCCAGCCCACTTAGCCATCAGGGTAGCGACAAGCCTGATACTGATGAAGACAAAAAAGCCTCAAAGCCCAAAAAAGCAAAGAAGTAGTGAAAAGAAAGTTAGTGAAGAGTTAGCGAAGAACGAGTGTAGCCAAGTACTAGCGTAAAAAAACCCCGGCCATTCCTGGCCGGGGTAGTAGTATTTCCTCCGTAATCCTTCTTCACGAACGTCCTGTTCGTGCATCCTTGGTTTAACAAGCCTTCCTGCTTGGTCGTCCCTAACACCTTTCCCTGTGTTTACCTACCTTGAACCTCATATATGTCAAAAACATTAACCTGGGATATCAAAACATAAGTTTTTTTAAATTTTTATACTACCCGTTTATAAACAGATAGCTGCTTATATAAATGGCGAACTAGCCGTTTGCTGTTTATACTTTTTAAGCATCGTCACGGATGCACCTCTACACGGAACGTTACCACGACTGAACCCATTAACTCCCTTACGTTAGGAGGTCAGCGTGAGACATATCATGATTAGCCCGACAGTCTACGGTGTGGATATTATTTGCCGTCATTGCGGCAACGCGGAATCCTCGAAAACGTCGTACCTAAAACGATTTCGCCTTGAGGGCACCGGCAAAGACAGCGCTACACTACGCTGCATGAATTGCCAAACGGCGGTATCCACACCAATGAGCAAACTCAGCGCACTGTTTTATCATCACGCTTGTTAGTCAGCAGTGCCGTTTGCCCATAAAAAAACCCCGACCATCGCACTGGCCGGGGTTTTATCAGGTCCTCCTTGATTTTTCTTCACGAACCTCCTGTTCATGCGTCCTTGTGCACCACAAGCACTCCCTGCTTGCACTTCCTTGTAGCGCTATCCCTGCGCTATGTGTGCACAGTGCGCCCTATAGCCGTTGAGTTATCTAACCTAAGCTATGAAACAGAAAATAGTTCCAATTCATGGACCACGCAGGTCTCTAGGGCGCTTGCAGTAGTTTGAAACAAAAACATACAATCACGCAGGTTTGAACAATTTAAAGGACACCCCGTGACGACTCTCGTTTCTCGCGCGACCCAAAGCACTTCTAACTATAAGTACTTCACCCCCTGGCTAGCAGCGGCTTTCATTAGCATCGCATTCGCTGCCCCCGCATTGGGGGACAGCTGGGAAGGCAGTATAGGCGCAGGCGTAACCTACTCACCTGACTACCTGGGCAGCGACGACTATGAAACACAAGCGTGGCCTGTCCTTAACCTGACGTACGGCGACCAGCTCTCAATCAATGTGCGCGACGGTATTGAGTGGCACGCTATCCGTAGCGGAAACTGGACCGCCTCTCCGTTCATTGGCTACACCTTTGGGCGAGACAATAAGGGCGATATCAGCCGGTTTGAAAAAGTCGATGACGGAGCCACGTTAGGCTTGCGGATTAGCTATCAGCAAGGGTTCTGGCGCTATAGCGTTGCAGGCAGCACGCCGGTAAGCGGCGACGTTGAAGGCGCGAAATTTTCAGCCAATGCTGTTATGCGTATGCCGGTTAGCGAACGGACATTCTTCACGCTATCGCCCAGCGTTACCTATTCAAACGAGAAGTGGACCGAGTCGCTGTTTGGCGTATCAATGCAAGACAGCGTACGTAGCGGCGTGGCTGCTTATAACCCAGATAGCGGTTACTGGCGAATGGGGGTGAATGCTAGCCTTAGCTATTTCCTAACGCCTGAATGGACTGCTACCGGTTTCGTCGGCGCAACTCACCTGACTGGCAGCGCGGCCGACAGCCCAATAGTTGATGAGCTAGGTAGCGATTGGCAAGCCCTCACCGGAGTATCGCTAAGCTATCGTTTTTAAAATCGGTCGTTTTTAGAGTCGGGGGTTTTTGCGTTTCCCACGCGTAGCTGAATAGATAAAAAACGGCGGGCACACTGCCCGCCGTCATGCTTTCTAACGCTAAAAAACGTACTGCTTAACGGGCCGCCAGCCATGCCATTAGTGCTTCGGCGGTAGCCGCAGAAGAAGGCGGATTTTGGCCAGTAATTAGCTGGCCGTCTTCACGCACATACGGCGTAAAGTCGTCTGCTTTGCTGTAGATGCCACCGCACTGTTGCAACGCATCTTCTACCAAATGCGGGACGATATCCGTCAGGCCAACCGCATCTTCTTCACCATTAGTAAAGCCTGTGACTTGGCGCCCTTTTACCAGTGGTTCACCAAGACTATTTTTTGCATTAATCAACACGATAGGCGCATGGCATACCGACGCCACTGGTTTGCCCTGGGCAATAAAATTTTCGATCAGCTTGATAGAATCTTGATCGTTCACTAGGTCCCACAGCGGGCCATGACCACCGGGATAAAACACTGCATCGAAATCGCCCGCGTACATATCGCTTAGGCGATGCGTTGCCGCTAGCGCCGCATTCGCTTCATCATCTTGCTTAAAGCGCCGAGTTTCATCGGTTTGGCTATCGTCTGCATCACTTTTCGGGTCAAGTGGCGGCTGCCCTCCGTTTGGCGAGGCCAGCGTTACGTCTGCACCTGCATCTTTAAAGACATAGTACGGCGCTGCTAGCTCTTCTAACCAAAAGCCAGTTTTTTCGCCGGTGTCTCCTAACTGATCATGTGATGTCAGCACCACCAAAATACGCTTGCTCATCTAATGACTCCTAAGTGTGAAGCGTGCGATAGCGTCTTGCGTTACTTACTCTACCTTGGGGCGTGTTTTCTGGGTTGCAAGGCGCATAACCTTTTCTACTCACTTGCGTTACAGCAGACTCTTCAGCGGCATCCAAAGCCCCATGGCGATCATGACAAGGTTTTCCGTCAACGAAATAAAGCCCAGCGGCACATTGCTATTACCGCCCGCACAGGCACATTTCAGTTCTCGCTTATCGATATACACCGCTTTAATCACCGACACAGCACCCACCGTACCAATGAACAGTGCCAGCGGTGCTGCCAGCCATATCAATGCCCCCGCCAGCATCAAGACACCCGCCAAGGTTTCCGCATAAGGGTAAACATATCCATAGGGCACATAGCGCTTAGCCAGCAAATCGTAATTCAGAAACATGGTGCTGAAACTTTCCACGTCTTGTAGCTTCTGCAACCCAAGCAACACCATGGCGCTAGCCACTGCATATTCAGGTAATCGCGCCGTCAATAGCGCCCCATGGGCCAGCCAGCTAATCGCCAAACCAATCAACAGCGCCGTGGCAAAAATAGCGATCACTGGCCGATAGGATGTTTCTTGAGCACCCGGCACGTTTAAGCCCAAATACTCGCGCACCTCTTCATAGCCACCGATGCGCTTATCATCAATATAGGTTTGCGGCGTCGTATCGACCTGCTCTTTCGCTTTAAATGCATCGGTTTCGTCGCGGGATGTTAACGGGTGGTCATGTACCTCGTAGCCCTTACGCTGCAGCAATGAAACGGTTTTCAAACCAAAGGGGCACTGGTGCGCATCCGTTTTCATGCGATAAACATGTGCCGTTGCCATACGCCCTCCCTGTTGTGCAACAAAGTGCAGCCTATCATTCGCTGCCTAGGTATAAGGGTAGACACCTTAACCAGTCTTGCCGAACAGACTTTGGCGCTGACTCGTTACCTTCGATAAGATAACGCGGTGAACTTCTTTTTTAGGTTAGCGAGCACGCCGTGAGCATTGAAGCGCGAGAGTTTTATCGCCAAGGGCCAATGCACCGCCCAGAGCGTGCCAGCAGCTTTGCGCTGATCCGTCGCCAGTTCGATTTTCGCTCAATTGAAATAGGCCGCTGGGTGACCACCGCCGAGCGCGACCGCGCCGCCGAGCTTTTCCACGATGCGCTGTGCGATTTAATGCTGATACTGCACGGCAATGAAGCACTGATTTCGCTGCGTGGCTCGTTAGCCCTACAGTACGGCTGCGGTGGTAGGCCCGGCGTTTCTGCCCATTACGCCCCCAGCCAGCGCAGCTTTTCGCTCGCCAAGAATGCAGGGCCTGGCAGCATTGCCCACGAATGGTTTCACGCCTTCGATCACTACATTGCCCAGAAGTGTTTTAACAACGTGCCGACTAGCACCTTCGCTTCGGCGGCATGGCTAGCAGATGCAGTCCCGATTAACCACCCGCTCAACCAGCGCCTACTCGCCTGCTTCCACGCCATTCTGCTTCACCCCGACGGCCAACAGCCCAGCGCGCTTTTCAACCACTCCGCCGCCATGGACAAAGCACACGGCCAGCTCTATTACAGCAAACCAGAAGAGCTATGCGCCCGAGCCTTTGAAGCCTTCGTGCAAGATGCCAGCATCAAAAACCACTTCCTGGTGAAAGGTACCAAAACCTCTCCCGAGGCAGAACGCGGCCTATACCCACAAGGCGAACAGCGCGAACGCATCAACGCGCTGTTCAGCGCCTATTTTGCCAGTTTGGGGAAAGCACTCAGCAAAGAGAGCCGTTCATAAAACGTGAGTTGTGCGAAACACGCCAATGACGGCTACGCTTCAATGACACTCATTTCTCAAAGGAAGAGAAAAATGCCATCTACCACCACCATTGTCGTTATCGTTGTTGTAATCGTCGCCGTCGCAGGGATAGGCTTCAGCGGCATATTTCCCTTTTAGAGGGAAGTGATACCAGCCTCACCCTGGCCACCTCATCGCCGAGTGCGGGGTGATTGAGAGGCTGCGGTTGGTGAGCGAGGACATCTTGCAGCCATCAATTCCGACGCGGCACCTCTCGGGGTTTAGATCAGTGGCGCGCTATAGGCCAGGGTGCCTGCCCGGCAAACGCCATACCGGGTTACCACAACAAACATAGGTCCCAGCGGAGTAGCGTGTACACCGCACTCGATATGAATCGGCTTACCTCGACTTTTATACTCGCCTGGGGTGACTGCTCAAGTGGTCATGTAACCTTGAACTGCCGCTTAACCCAAGCTCATGTGATACCTCGAGCAAGGAACGAGAATTCTCCAGCAACACTTTGCCCCGCTCCAATGTCAGGACCTGTCAAAAGCGCTTCGGAGTAGCACCCGCCCACCGACAAAACAGTCTTTGAAAGTGATACGAACTCAAATTCACGTGGGCGGCTATCTCTTCAAGCCTGAGCTGATCAATTGCCCGATCAGTCAAATGATTCGGTCATAGCCTGACATGGCGCAGCCTCTCAGACACGATTTATGGATACACCGCCATCTACCAGCATCGCAGAACCCGTTGTGAAACTGGAGGCATCAGATGCTAAGTACAATGCGGATTGAGCAATCTCATCTGGTGTCGCCATACGCTTGAGAGCATGCAGGTTATGCACAAACGCCAATGCTTCCGGCGTATTGGCAAATTCACGTCCCGCTGGTGTATCAGTACCACCGGGCAGAAGGGCATTGACCCGGATATTCTGTGGCCCATGCTCTGACGCCAGCACTTGAGTCAACCCAATAAGGCCCGCCTTACTGGCTGCGTAGGCAGCCATGCCAGGCATACCTGCGGTGTAACCAACGAAGGTAGAGGTGAAAATTAATGAACCTCCTTTTCGGGCAGCCATGGCGGGCAGTTGGTACTTTGCGCCCAAAAATGCGCTGGTTAAGTTGGTCGCAATAACCTGATTCCAGTCCGTATGCGACATCTCCGGGACAGGGCCCATAGCCCCCAGGATAGCCGCATTGTTGAAAGCGATATCCAATCCGCCAAAGTGACTTACCGCCTTATCTACCAACGCCTTGGCAAAAGCTTCCTCACCAACGTCGCCCGCTACGGCAAGTACCTGCCCGCCTTCCGCGTTGATTGCGTCCGCAAGGTCATCAAGCTCTTTTTGTCGCCTTGCGGCCACCACGACGGCAGCTCCTTCTTTCGCAAAAAGCTTCGCGGCTGCGTAACCAATTCCGGTGCTGGCACCGGTAACAATAGCTACTTTATTGGAAAGTATAGTCATCGTTATTCCTCTAGGATCTGCTTACTATAAAAGGGCATATGCCCGAACAGATGCCATATTAGGAGACCAAACGACTACTGCCGACCCGAATCTTGCTGTACTTCAAGGCGCTATAACAGTTTATTAGTGTGCATGCGCGTTAACATTATCGTCAGCCTTTGAAAATTGCGTATAAAAACAAACACACCACTCATAAACCATTGTTTTATTTATACTTATTAGAAACTTTGTCACCTTTCATGGGCAAAAACAGGACTAGCGTAGCGCAAACTGCATGTGGATAACTTAAATGGCAGGCACGAAAAAGCCCGCTGATTGCTCAGCGGGCTTTTTCTATATTCTGTGGCGGAGAGGGAGGGATTCGAACCCTCGAAGCCTTTCGACTTACACACTTTCCAGGCGTGCTCCTTCGACCACTCGGACACCTCTCCACTTTTTTGCTCGGTTGTTAAGGCGTTGCCTTTCCCAACAGAACGGCGCATATTCTATGGTCTAAGACCTAAAATAGCAAGCCTTTTAAAGATTTAAGCAACAGGCAGCACAGCGTAACGCCCGCTGGCTTCCAGGCAGAGCGTGTCGCCACAGTAGAGCTGCTGAGTGAGCGCAATGCTGCCCCTGCCCCGCGCGTTAAGCTTTTCCGCTAGCTGCTCAGGGCCTTGGGAGTCGCTGGGAGTGCAAATGATGCGGTAGTCGCTAGTGACTGGCGCAAGAAAGCGCTGGCTGGCTTCGGCCACTACCACATCTTGCGCCCGCCCTTGGGCACGCAGCCATAGCGTTACCCAACACCAGCCCTGCAGCGTGGTTTGCGCCGTTAACGCACCACCGAAGCCTGTACCTTTGTCGTTTAGGTTGAGGCTAAGCGCTAGCTGCCACATCAACGCCCCGCCCTCTCGGGCGGTGCTTTGGGTCATGCCTTGAATTCCCAGCGTGCCCACCATGGGAATTGCTTCCCCTAGCCACCGCTGAAAGGCGGCAAGGTCTTCCTGGGTTTCAGGGAGTGGCAAACGGGGGTAAGGCACTCCTGGTTGACGTGGCTGGCTCATGACCGTTAATCCCAACGCTCTACAAAGTCTTCCACATTGTGCTGAGGTAGCGGTTTATGGCGACCTGCCAGGCTACCCAGATAGATAAACGCGACCACTTCGTCATTTTCGTCTAGCGATAGACCTTTACGCACCACGGGGTCAAAGGCGTACTTACCGCTGCGCCACATGCCACCTAAGCCTAGCGCGTGGGCGGCCAGCAGAATGCCGTGGGCGGCGCATCCCGCGGAAATCACCTGCTCCATTTTCGGCACACCAGGAATATCCGGGGTGACCTTGGCAATCACGGCAATGATCATCGGTGCACGCAGCGGTTTTTTACGTGCGGAATTTAGCGTGTCATCGCTGGCACTGGGGTCTTCTTGAAACTCTGCTTCTGCAAACAGCTCACCCAGGCGCTCGCGCCCTTCACCGATAAATTCGATAAACCGCCAGGGGCGCAGCTCTTTATGGTCTGGGGCGCGCAGCGCAGCTTGATAGATGGCGCTGAGCTGGTCGGCACTGGGCGCAGGCTCGGTAAGTTTCCCCATAGAGCTACGTTCGTGAAGCAGCGTGAGTGCGTCCATGATGACTCCCCTTTTATTGATCGTTGAGCGCTAGGTTAGCGCCGTTGTTACTGCCTTGCTAGGCGCAATGGGCTGGGCGGCGTTAATCCTGGGGTTGCTCGCCATGGGCTGATATCAAGCCCGCCGCGGCGAACATAGCGGGCCAACACCAGTAGCTCATCAGGCTTAGCCAGCTGCATCAGGTCAGTAAAAATATGCTCGACACAGTGCTCGTGAAAGTCCTGGTGCTGACGATAACCGATTAGATAGCGTAGCAGCCCTTCACGGTCGATTTTAGGGCCTTTATAGCGAATTAATACGCTACCCCAATCGGGTTGGCCAGTCACAGGGCAGTTAGATTTAAGTAGATGGGAATGCAGCGTCTCTTCAACGATCTCTTCGCTGACTGCTAAATGCGCTGCACTGGGCGTGTAATCGCTGATGTCGATATCCAGGTCATCCAAGCATTCGCCCGGCAAGCGCTGGGGGGCAAGCTCAGCGTCGTCTACCGCTAATAGCTCTACGCTAACGGCAGCACCCGCCGCCGCGGCCAGGTCGCGAACAAGCACGTGTTGCACCGCTTCTCGGCTTTCAAAGCGCGTTTGGTTTAGGCTATTGAGATAGAGCTTCCAGGATTTGGACTCGATCAGATTCGGTGAATCCGCAGGCAGGCGGAAACGGGCAACCGCCACGATGGGCTTACCACGGTTATTCAACCAGGAAACTTCAAACGCGTGCCACTCATCTTCCCCCACAAACGGTAGCTTACTGTCTTCAATGCCCAATGGGGCACGGTTAGCAGCACGGGGAATCGGATACAACAGCCCAGCGTCATAATGCTCTGGGTAGGCGGAATCGCGCCCTAAAGGCGCGTGTTCTAAGGTATCGGGGCGGTGTGCCATGACGGGTTGCTCTCTTGATTAGTAGCGTGCTTTCTACTGGGCGTTATCACACGTTTAACTGCGAATACCTTTGCCGCGCTCTAGCATGGTGAGTGCCACCATAAACAGCACAACGATAAAGGCAAAGATAGCGGCCAGCGCCCAGACGACCGGAATGTCAGAAACGCCTAAAAAGCCGTAGCGGAAAACGTTCACCATATACAGTATTGGGTTGAGCATGGAGACGCCCTGCCAGAAATCGGGCAGCATCGAAATCGAGTAAAACACACCGCCTAAATACGTCAGCGGGGTCAAAATAAACGTCGGCACGATGGAGATATCATCGAATTTATTAGCCAACAGCGCGTTAATAAAACCGCCGATGGAAAACAGCGCCGAGGTCAGCACAACGACCAGTACCGTGAGCAGTGGATGCTCGACAGTTAAACGGGTAAAGAACAGCGACACCAACGTAACAATTAACCCCACCCCCAAGCCGCGGGCCATACCACCCAAAATAAAGCCGGATAAGATCACCCAGTTAGGCATGGGAGAGACCATCATCTCTTCAACAGAGCGCTGAAACTTATTGGAAAAAAAGCTAGAGGCCACGTTGGAGTAGCTGTTGGTGATCACCGACATCATAATCAGCCCTGGCACAATGAAGTCCATGTAGCTGAAGCCATCCATATCGCCAATGCGCGAACCAATCAAGTTACCGAAGATGATGAAGTACATCGCCATGGTGATTGATGGCGGCAGCAAGGTTTGCGGCCAAATCCGCGTAAAGCGTTTGATCTCTTTAAGCACTAAGGTCCACAGCGCAATGAGGGTCTGCGTTGCATTCATGCTCGCGCCTCCTGCTGCTTGCGTTGATCAATCGCTTGCTGGCTACTTTCCACCATGGAAACAAACATCTCCTCTAAGCGGTTGGCGCGGTTGCGCATGGAAACCACGTTTAGCCCCTGTTCGCTTAAGGCACTGAACACATCGTTAAGCTGCTGACCACGATGAATCACCAACGCTAGCTGGGAAGGCTCGATCTGCTGAATTTCAAACCCTTCAACGACGGGCGCTTGCTCAACTGGGGCGGACAAGTCGAGCAGGAAGGTTTCAGTGTTCAGCTCAGTCAACAGTTCACGCACACTGGTGTTACGCACGATTTCGCCTTGATTGATAATGGCGATATTGCGGCACAGGCTCTCGGCTTCTTCGAGGTAGTGTGTTGTGAGAATAATGGTAGTGCCCTCATCGCGATTAATACGCCGCATGTATTCCCACATACTGCGGCGCAGCTCGATGTCGACACCCGCTGTTGGCTCATCAAGAATCAGTAGCTTTGGGCGATGCATCAGCGCACGGGCAATCATCAAACGACGCTTCATACCGCCCGAAAGCATACGCGCACTGCCGTTGCGTTTGTCCCATAACCCAAGGTCAGTGAGCAGTTGCTTAGCACGGGGCAACGCCTCATTACGGGTCATTCCGTAATACCCCGCCTGGGCCAAAATGATATCAATGACCTTTTCAAACTGATTAAAATTGAATTCCTGGGGCACCACGCCAAGCTGGTATTTGGCTTTCGCGAAGTCTTTGTCGATGTCGATGCCAAAAATCGACACCCTACCGGCGGATTTCTGCACCAGCGAGCAGACCACCCCCAGGGTGGTCGACTTACCCGCGCCGTTGGGTCCTAACAAAGCAAAAAAATCGCCCTGCTGGACATCTAAATCAATACCTTTTAACGCTTGAAAGCCGTTGCCATACACTTTTGTGAGGCCACGGATAGACAATGCCGGTTCGGCCATGAATATGTCCTGTCAGCAAATGGGGAGCACAAGAAAAACAAGTTAGACGAGAGGATATCGGGGCATCCGTATGTTTTTTCAAGTCGCTCGAAAGACGGCCACGCGAAAATATCGCCAATTGATGTGCGATACAGTGTTCAAAAAACACAGGGAAAACAAGCAATAAAGGAGGAGAAAGGGAGTGTTTGTTTGGAGCGGGAAAAGAGATTCGACCGGGCTGGCGCTCCAGCTCTCGACCCTTGGCACCGATGTAAAACCGTTGTATGGAGCGGGAAAAGAGATTCGAACTCTCGACCCTCGCCTTGGCAAGGCGATGCTCTACCACTGAGCTATTCCCGCACATCCGATACCTTGACGACCTCTTACTCTATACCACTAACTCTATAAGAGTAAGTGGCGTCCCATAGGGGGTTCGAACCCCTGTTACCGCCGTGAAAGGGCGGTGTCCTAGACCACTAGACGAATGGGACGTTTCATTGCCTCGTCGAGGTGGCGCGTATATTACTCAGCCCTTAATGTGCTGTCAAGCACTCTGAAATCGAAACGTTTTATCCTGCCATGAGTCGCGCCTTCAAAATGGGGCGCTTTGATCACCCCCAGCACTTTATATAAGCGCACCTACTATATAAGCGCACCTACTTATTTCTCATACACTTACTATACCGTCACGGTAATGTCGCTTGCGTGTAAACGCCACACTGGCGGTTTTCTTACCTTTCACACATGCTGAACCTGGACAGGCTATCTACTGTCACTCTGCGTAGTGATACGCTAGCCTGCTTAGTAAGCCTCTGTTTAACGGTAACCAGAGGGAGAGGAGATCCCCATGGCGAAAATAGAAAAATCCCCTGATGAATGGCGCAAGCAACTCACCCCGGAGCAGTACCATGTGGCACGTGAGAAAGGCACTGAACGCCCCTTCACCGGAGATTATCAGGTCAGTGATGCTCAAGGTATTTACCACTGTGTGTGCTGCCATGCGCCGCTGTTTGAAAACGAACATAAGTTTGATGCGGGTTGCGGCTGGCCAAGCTTTGATCGCCCACTGGGAACACGCTGCATTGAAGAGCATAGCGACACCTCCCACGGCATGCGGCGCACTGAAGTCGTTTGCTCCCACTGCGATGCCCATCTGGGTCACGTATTTCCTGATGGTCCGCCAGACACGACGGGGTTGCGCTACTGCATCAATTCGGTGTCACTAGAGTTTCATCCTGACGAGTAATCGTCACTAAATCCTCGTTCAACGTCAGAAAGGCGGGCGCCATCTGCTAGAATGGCAGCCCGCTTTTTTTGTGCCCGTTTTTCGTGCTTGTATTTGCTTTGCGCTAATTAGGAGAAACTCATGCTCGGCTGGTTCCCCGGACATATGAACAAGGCCCGCCGCCAGATTAAGGACGCGCTGCCCGAAATTGATGTCGTAATTGAAGTACTTGATGCGCGCCTGCCCTACTCCAGCGCCAACCCGATGCTGGCCGAGCTGACTCACCATAAGCCGGTATTGAAGATTTTGTCGCGGGCGGATCTTGCCGACCCTGAGCGTACTGCGGAGTGGGTGGCTTTTTTCGATGCCCAAGAAGATACCCGCGCCCTGGCAATTACCACTACCAATATTCGCGAGCTTAAAAAAATCCCTAAGCTATGCCACGAGCTGGCAGGCGCGGTACGCGCTGATAGAGATGTCCGCGTGATGGTAATGGGCATTCCCAACGTCGGAAAATCGACGCTGATCAACGGACTCGCGGGTCGAAAAATTGCTAAAACTGGCAATGAGCCCGCGGTCACCAAGCGCCAACAAAAGGTGCGTATCGACGGCCGCGTCGCGCTGATCGACACCCCGGGGGTGCTATGGCCAAAAATCGAAGACCAGGCTAGCGCCTATCGTTTGGCTGCTAGCGGTGCAATTCGTGATACCGCGATTGAGTATACCGATGTAGCCATCATCACCAGCGCCGAGCTTGCCAAGCGCTATCCTGCAGAGTTGACCGCCCGCTATAAGTTAAAGGCGCTGCCAACTTATGAAGCGCCCGTAGCACAAGAGGTGGATGCTGATGGCCCGCAAAAGCCGGACTTCTTAGCCCTTGCCGGTTTTGACGGCCACGCCATTTTGAAAGAAATTGCGAGTAAGCGCGGCGGCTTACGCCCCGGTGGCGAGGTCGACATACACCGCGGTGCCGAAGTACTGCTTCACGAGCTACGCGATGGCAAGCTCGGTAGGCTTACTTTAGAAACCCCAGGTGATATTCCACCGCCACCGATACAAAACGACGAAGACAGCCACCTACAATCCGACGCATAATGAGCTGATCATCAACAGCACCCTCGGCCACAGGACATTTTGGATAATAAACCCCATGGACACCCCGCAGCCTACAGAATCACACACGCTGAAAAAATCGCACAAACTACATAACGTCTGTTACGACATTCGCGGCCCAGTGCTCGACCATGCCAAGCGCCTGGAAGAAGAAGGCCAGCGAGTTTTAAAGCTTAACATTGGCAACCCGGCGCCATTTGGCTTTGAGGCTCCGGAAGAGATTCTTCAAGACGTGATGCGCAACCTGCCCACTGCCCAGGGCTACTGTGATTCTAAAGGCCTTTACTCGGCGCGTAAGGCAATTATGCAAGAGTGCCAACGTAAACGGATTCCTGGGGTTGGCATTGAAGATATCTACATCGGCAACGGCGTTTCTGAGCTGATCGTGATGTCGATGCAGGCGCTGTTAAACGACGGTGATGAAGTACTGATCCCCGCCCCTGACTACCCGCTATGGACCGCCGCAGCGAATTTATCTGGCGGTCACGGCGTGCACTACTTATGCGATGAACAAGCCGATTGGGCACCGGACATAGCAGACATTCGCGCCAAAGTTACCAGCCGCACCCGAGCCATTGTCATTATCAACCCGAACAACCCTACCGGCGCGGTTTACCCGCCCGAAGTGGTACGGGAAGTGCTGGATATTGCCCAAGAGCACAATTTGGTGGTGTTCTCCGATGAGATCTACGACAAGATTCTTTATGACGGCGTAGAGCACACTGCCACGGGTGCATTGGCGGATGATGACCAACTGGTCATTACCATGAATGGGCTCTCGAAAAGCTACCGCTGCGCGGGCTTTCGTTCCGGCTGGATGACCATTTCCGGCACGTTAGCCAAACAGCGTGCCAGTGATTTTATTCAGGGCTTAACCATGCTGGCCTCAATGCGCCTGTGCGCTAACGTACCAGCCCAGCACGCTATCCAAACCGCACTAGGTGGCTACCAGTCAATCAATGATTTGATTCTGCCAGGCGGCCGACTATTGGCTCAGCGAGATATCACGATAGAAAAACTTAACGCCATCCCAGGGGTCTCTTGTGTGACGCCTAAAGGTGCGCTGTATGCCTTTCCCCGCTTAGATCCCAAGGTGTTTAACATTCAGGATGATCAACAGCTGGTGCTGGACTTACTGCTCCAGGAAAAAATTCTGCTGGTGCAAGGCACTGCGTTCAACTGGCCAGAACCGGATCACGTGCGCATTGTTACTCTGCCATGGGCCGATCAGCTGGGTGATGCGCTTGATCGCTTTGCTAATTTCTTGTCTCGCTATCGCCAATAAAAACGGCGGTCAATAAAAACGGTGACTTGAAACTGACGTTAACAGCACGTATCTAAACTGTCATTCCACTAACGCTTTTTAATGACCTTTGAGGGAGAACCCGCATCATGATGCGAATTGTGCTGTTTTTAGCCACCAACTTAGCGGTGTTGCTGGTTGCCAGCTTAACGCTGCGACTGTTTGGGGTGGAAAGCTACCTAAGCAGTCAGGGCATCAACTTTACTAGCCTACTGATTTTCTGCTTTATCTTCGGCATGGTCGGCTCGCTGATATCGCTGTTTATTTCCAAGTGGATGGCAAAGCGTTCGACTGGCACCGTAATTATCGAAGCACCCTCTAATTCAACAGAGCAGTGGCTGTTGGATACGGTGGCTGAACTTTCCCGCGAAGCGGGTATTAAAACGCCAGAAGTGGGCATTTTTCCTGCTCAGCAGTCCAACGCGTTTGCCACCGGCTGGAATAAGAACGATGCATTAGTCGCCGTTTCAGCGGGCCTATTAAACCGTATGCGCCCTGAAGAAGTGCGCGCGGTGCTGGCCCACGAAATCGGCCACGTGGCCAACGGCGATATGGTCACGCTGGCGCTGATTCAAGGCGTCGTGAATACCTTTGTTATGTTCTTTGCTCGGGTCGTGGCTCAGTTAGTCGACAACTTCTTAAGAAGTCGTAGCGACGGCGAAGGTGGCCTTGGCTTTATCGGTTATTTTGCCGTGGTGATCGTGGCAGAAATCGTCTTTGGTCTTGTCGCCTCCGCAATCGTTGCCTGGTTCTCACGCTATCGTGAATACCGTGCTGATGAGGCAGGCGCACGCCTAGCGGGCACTGGCGCGATGGTGAACGCGCTGGCACGTCTGAAAGCGGAAACTGAAATGCCTGACCAGATGCCTGATACCCTGCGTGCGATGGCTATTACTAAAGGCCAAACCCGCTCTTTGCTAGAGCAGCTGTTCGCCAGCCACCCGCCGCTGGACGATCGCATTCGCGCCTTAAAAGAAGCGGCTTACCGTCAGTAAACGCATATTCGCTAGCTGCATAACACACAAGGCCCGCAAATGCGGGCCTTGTGCTGTCTAAACCACCTCACAACCAACACACCGTCACCACACAACTATACGCAGCGCACTTGAAAACCAGCCGCCAGCAATGGCGCTTCCAACACCGTTGCGTCGTTCTCTAACAACACGCGCAGCGTGGCAAACTCTCGACGCAGTGGGTAGTTTGATCGGCAGTAATCAAAGCCCTTTTTGATTCCCTGGTGAAACACGTGCCGCTGCAACGCATCGTGGTCGCGGCGCACATCGTAAACCGCGCGCGTGCATAGCCGGAGTGCTTCTTCTGTCGGCATCGCTTGCTGCAGCGTTAATGCCGACAGCGCAGGTCGTGGGCAGAGTTCGCTAAACGTAACGCCACTTGGTCGCTCGATATGCTGAGCCAACGCCTGCTGAATCATCCACGTACCACGCAACTTACCATCAAGGCTATGCCCGGCAATATGTGGTGTCGCCAGCGCTACCAAATCACGCAACCCGGCATCGATCTCCGGCTCATCTTCCCAAACATCGAGAATCGCCGTGATATCGCCTTTACCCGCTAAACGACTACGTAGCGCCAGACCGTCAATACAGTCGCCCCGCCCGGCGTTTAGCAACACAGTTCCAGGGGTTAGGTCATTAATACGCTCAGCATTAAGCAGTTGATACGTGGCATGGGGGCCCTCTTTCACCAGCGGAGTATGCAGGCACACTACGTCGCAGTGTTCGATGACGCTATCCAGCGAGCAAAACAGGCCCGCCTCCTCTACTGCTGCGGGCCCTTTTCCAGGGTGTTCTTTTTCTGCGCGAGGCGGATCACACAACATGGTTTCCACACCCAGTGCTTGCAAACGCTGCTGCAAACGACTGCCAACGTTGCCAGCCCCCACAATACCCACCCTACGCGTCAGCAACGACCAACCTTGTCGCTCACTCATCAGCAGCAAGCTGCTAAGCACGTAGTCCACCACGGCGTCGGCATTACAGCCAGGCGCACTAGCAAAGCCAATGCCGCGATCGCTTAATAACGCGCGATCAATATGGTCAGTGCCAATGGTGCAGGTACCCACAAAACGGATAGGGCTTTGTGCCAATAGCGCGTGGTTGACCTGAGTAATCGAGCGCACTATCAGTGCGTCGGCATCAGCCACATCGGCAGGACGAATCTCACGCCCGGGCAAGCGATGCAGCGTGCCAAACGACTCAAAACAGAGGTCTGCAGCGGGGATATTCGCGTCGATAACAAGTTTCATAGGCGTTTTCGTATCCGGGCTTTACAATACGCCCGCAACGGCTTGCTGTGCAGGCATGATCAAGAAGCAGTTAAGGAGATGGGTGTGATCGTACGCTGGGAAACCGACCATGACTATGTGTTGGTGCATATTCACCAGGATATGTTTGGCGACTGGATTTTCAGCCGCGCCTGGGGGCAAATCGGCACCCAGTTTGGCGGGCTAAAGCATCAGTTGGCAGACACCCTGGAGCAAGCACAAATGTGGATGGAAGATGAGGCCACCATCCAGGCCTCGCGAGGGTTTCGCAAGGTACTGGAAGCAGCCGATCATACGCCCGAAGGACAGGAAGCCATGCGGCAGTTGTCGCTACTTGATGCACTTTAGGTGCATCGAACTCCATGTTAGCGACAATAATTCAAACCCTAAAGGCTTTTTCAAGAGCGGTTTCAACCCAAATAGCGCCGTCCATTGCGCTGATGCGCGCCAATTGGCGGCGCATTTTCGGGCGGTGTGGTAAGTGCTGTAAGCGCAGCCTCATCCAACCAGCCGCGCGCTTGTAACCAAGCGCTCAGCTTATCAAGATCAAAGCCTCGATCCAGCTCTTCCCCATTAGCATCCATCAAAACCGGAATGCGCACACCATAACGCGCCGCTAACGTATCGTCGTCGCTGATTTCAATGTGATGCAGCGATACCTCTTGGTTCGCCAACGTTACCACTAGCGCCTCTAATTGAGCGCACAAGTGGCAGCCTAACGTTGTATAAATCGATAGCTGAATCATATCCGATCTCTTTGTGCCCTTACGCTTTATGCCGTAGCAAAAACACATGATGCAGGTTGGTTCGGCGTTGAAAATCCGGATCAAACGTACGCGATGTAATATCTTCTACTGCGTAGCGCTCGCTGAGCGCCTCGTCTAGCTTGAAGCGTCGCTGATTGTTCGAGAACACCAGGGTACCGCCGGGCGCAAGACGCGCCATGGCCAGTTCCACTAGCCGCGGATGGTCACGCTGAACATCAAGGGTATCGCGCATTTTCTTGGAGTTAGAAAATGTCGGCGGATCCATAAAGATCAGGTCAAACTCGGCGTTTGCGGTTTCAAGCCAGCGGAAACAGTCATCCCGCACCACACGATGTAGCCTTGGGTCCAGCTTGTTCAGCGCAAAGTTGTCTCTCGCCCACTCAAGGTAGGTATTCGACATATCGACGCTGACACTGTCACTTGCACCGCCCAAGGCTGCTTGCACGGTTGCCGTGGCAGTGTAGCAAAACAGGTTTAAGAAGCGCTTCCCGCTAGCCATCTCGTTAAGCAGGCGGCGCACTGGCCGATGATCCAAAAACAAGCCGGTATCCAAGTAGTCACGCAGGTTAACCCACAACCGAGCGTCACCTTCCTGCACTTCAAAGCGTTCACCGCTGGCATCCCGCTTCTGGTACTGGGCACTACCCGTTTGCCGCTCACGACGCTTTATATACACCTTGCCTGGGTCGACGCCGAGGGCATCTGGCAGCACTTCCAAGGCATCAAACAAGCGCTTTTGAGCCTGAGCGGGGTTGATTGAGCTGGGTGCGGCGTACTCTTGAACGTGCACTCGGTCACCGTAACGATCGACTGCCAGCGCATACTCCGGCATATCAGCATCGTAAACGCGATAGCAAGTCTCAGCGCTTTTCTTGAGCCACTTTTTCAGACGTTTTTGGTTTTTCGCCAGTCGATTGGCAAACATTTGGGCATTTTCGGACACAGCAGGCTTGGCACTGGTGCTTATTTGCTGCGCCTCTCCAGCATTTTCTGAGACAGAAGAAACGCTGTCACTGTCTGGCGTGCTGGCCGTGTGAGTGGCAATTTCCATCAGCAGCAACTTCGCATCCAGCGCACCGTTCTTCAGCGCATACTGCTTGTGAGCACGTAGCCCAAGGCGATGCCCCAAATCGGGGTTACCGGTAAACAGCGCCAGTGTCCAACCAGGAAACAGCGCTTTCGCCCTTTCTCCCAGCTGGGCATACAAACGCACCAATTCAGGTAATTCGCCTAAGCGCTCGCCATAAGGCGGGTTAGTTATCAATAGCCCACGTTCGGCAGTAATAGTCTCTGGCCTGGTTAGCTGACTTAGGCTCTGCCCATGCAAGGTAATTAGCGCAGGAATGCCCGCACGCATGGCGTTAGCTTTCGCTGCTGTCAATGCCGCCGGACTCTGATCAAAGCCCACCAGCGCCGTTTTACAGCGTTTACGGCCTACCGACGCCCGTGCCTCAGCTTCGCGCTTTAACTCTTTCCACAGCGGTTCGTCGTGGCCTGCCCAGCCCTGAAAGCCAAAGCGCTCCCGATTGAGATTGGGCGCTTGGTCGGCAGCCATTAGCGCCGCTTCAATCAGCAACGTGCCTGCACCGCATAGCGGATCTAACAGCGGCTCACCGGCTTTTGCTCGTTCAGGCCAGCCAGCACGCACTAGCAATGCGGCTGCCAAGTTCTCTTTCAGCGGTGCATGTCCAACATCACGGCGGTAGCCACGGCGGTGCAAACTTTCGCCTGAAAGATCAATTCCCAGACTTAAGTTAGCGCGGTGTAGATGGGCGTAGATGCGCAGATCAGGTGTTTTGGTATCAACATTGGGACGCTCCTGACCTGCTAGCTGCAGAGAATCAACAACGCCATCTTTCACCGTCTGGGCACCAAACCGGGTATGGCGAATGTGGTCGCTGCGACCATGAAAATCTACCGCCAGCGTTTTGCCTGGCGTTAAATGCTGTGTCCAGGGAAGCCGGGCAACCACGTCACGCACTTGCTCAGCGGTATCAATCATCGGCTCCCGAGCCAACAGCAAAATAATGCGGTTAGCTAGCCGTGACCATAGGCATATGCGATAGGCGGTTGCTAGATTGGCGGAAAAATAAACGCCCGCCACGGTCGTTTTACCTGGCTCGGCTCCTAGCGCTGAAAGCTCATCAGCTAAAAGGCCTTCAATGCCTTTTGGGCAGGTAGCAAGGAGGTTTAGAGGGGCAGTTTGGCTCGACTCGGTCATGTTTATCGCCGCGCGTAAGAGCGCGATATTCCTATATATGGCAAATGAGTTTACGTCTTATGACAATTTGATGGTCGACAAGTGACCCCATAATGAGCTAACAATAAGAGTGTAGCTACTGAAAAACGCATGCGTTGTTTGTCAGGGTTCTATTAGCAACTTGCTTTCAAGACCCTAATTTGTCGAGTCTGCCGCTTTGCCCGTTCAGCACGTGAGTGCTAGGCACTAGCGTTGAGTGGCGGCTTGCCAAAGTTATCTATCGAAATAGCACTGATGCAAATATAGCATTTTTGCCCAGCGTGCTTTTCTTATCAAAGGCTTTCGTGAAAAGAGGTTAGCCAATGAAACGACAAAAACGTGATCGCTTCCAACGGGCTTATGTTCACGGCTATAAAGCGGGCATTACGGGTCGCTCCCGAGATGACTGCCCCAGTCAAGATGTCAATTTACGCGAATATTGGATGAGTGGTTGGCGTGAAGGTCGCGGTGATCAGTGGGACGGGATGACAGGCGTCTCCGGTATCCATAAAAATCCCATGGTGATGACCTAGTTTTTTACCTTTTCAAACATGACATTTGGAGTACGGAGCCCGCTGACAAGCGGGCTTTTTTATTGCTCAATTATGGCTGTTTCAATGCCTCGGCGCACGCTTTCACTAACCCAGGCCCTTGGTAGATCAACCCTGAATAGAGCTGCACCAAGTCTGCGCCAGCGGCAATTTTAGCCGCAGCGGCTTCACCGCTATCAACCCCGCCCACACCTATAATAGGTAGCGTTGGCAGTTGCGCGCGTAACAGGCGAATCACCCTATTCGATGCTTCAAAAACGGGTTTTCCAGAAAGCCCACCCGCTTCTTCTGATTGAGGGTCACTCTTAACGGCATCGCGAGCTATCGTAGTATTTGTCGCAATAACACCATCCAGCGCATTACGAGCAATACTGCCAGCCACCAGGGCGACCTCTTCTTCACTCATATCTGGGGCGATTTTAACCAGTAGCGGCACCTTGCGGCCTAACGTGCTGTCCAGTGCTTGGCTACGCGAACGAATAGGCCCAAGCAGTGCATCCAGCTGCTCGCCGAACTGTAATGTCCGCAGCCCAGGCGTGTTAGGCGAGGAAATATTGACCGCAATATAATCAGCCACGCTGTGCACCGCCTCTAAACAAAGCAGGTAATCATCGAGCGCGTTTTCCACAGAAGTGGTTAAGTTTTTACCAATATTGATGCCCACAACGCCTCTGTAGTGACGCTTTTTCACCTGGGCGACAAGGTGCTCAACCCCTTTGTTATTAAATCCAAAGCGGTTAATGATCGCCTCGTGGCCTGCAAGCCGAAACAGACGTGGCTTCGGGTTGCCTGGCTGCGCTTTGGGCGTCACGGTGCCTACTTCTACAAACCCAAAGCCCAGCGCGCCCAGCGCATCCAAGTGATCGGCATTTTTATCCAGCCCAGCGGCAAGCCCTACCCGATTACTAAAACGCAGCCCCATCAGTTCGACAGGGTCGCTCACAGGCTCACCATATACCCGCTGCACACCACCCACCCGATGCAGAGTATCTAACGCACCCAGCGCCAACCCATGAGACGTTTCTGGGTCGAGTCGAAACAACAGCGAACGGGCGAAGTTATACATCAGCGAGGCTCTCCAGAGCAGTGGGCATGAAGCAGACGAACGGACACGCTACATGTGGGCAAATAAACGACATAGCGCGCGGCGCGCAGAGTATAGCGTAAATCAAGTTATCTTCGCAGCGCTGAGCGGCGAGAAAGGCGATGCCGTGAAAAAGCGCTCACAAGAGCGGTCACAAGAACAGTCTCAAGAACGGTCATAAAAAAACCGCGCCCTGACTCAGGACGCGGTTAGGTAGTGTTACTTATCGAGCAAGTCGATAGCTAGCTTGCGACTTACGCTTCGCTATCACTTTCAGCAAGGTCGACCAGTTCACGTACGGCGACGGCAAACAGTGCAAAGCCACCTTCACTGCCACCGCGCACTTCGTCAATCAGATGGCACCAGCGGCGGTGTAGCTCGGCGTGCTGCTCAAGCCACTGAGCCACACGCTCTTGGGTGTCACGACTACCCGCTTCCAGCTTCAGAACACTGGTCGTTAGTGCCAGTTGCTGGCGATCAATATCGTCGCGGAAGGTTTCTCGCGCTTGTGCTTGCCACGCATCACGCACTTCCAGCTGGGTCACCTGCTGTATAATCCAGGGTAGCTCTAGACGGCTGCCAATTTCGTAGAACACTTCGGCCACACGCTGAGGCTTCTCATTGGTGACCCGCGCTGCGTGAATAATGCCCAAACCTGCATAGAGACTAGGCGATGCAGCCACCGTAGAGGCTAGCGCTTCTGGCACACCTGCTTCTAGCAGCTCGTCGCAACGCTTACGCCATGTAGCCTTCTCTTCCCCGCTGAGCAGTTCACCAATCCCTTCTTGCAGTTGAGCAAGGCGAGGTCCGAAGTACTCAATTGTATCTTGGGTCGACAATCCCAAATGCTGACGCAGGAACCAGCGCGTCGCGCGGCGAATCATGCGCATCAGGTCGAGCATCATTGAGTACTGCACACGGTTCGGCACTTGGTTGTCCAGCGCCTCAATCTGTTCCCACAGTGCCGTCAGGTTAAACGCGTCTCGAGCGACCACGTAAGCACGAGCAATATCAGCTCGACCCGCGCCGGTAGAGTCCATTAGACGACGAACGAAGACGATGCCCATGTGGTCAACTAGATCGTTGGCCACTTGGGTGGCAACAATTTCACGCTTCAGACGGTGGTCATACATCTCGGTCTGGTAGCGTTCCGTCAACACGTCAGGGAACAAGCGCTCTAAATGACGATGAATGTAGGGATCATCCGGCACATCAGAGTTGATCAAATCGCCTTTCAGGGTGCTCTTAGCGTAAGAAATCAGCACCGACAGCTCAGGTAACCGCATGCCCTGGTCATGAGTGGCACGCTCTTTAAGCACATCATCGGCAGGCAAGAACTCTAATTCACGATCAATTTGACCAGCTGACTCAAGTTCACTGATAAAGCGACGGTATGGCCCCATGCCTTGGAGAGACAGAATTCCGGACAGATCCAGCGCTTGGGTTTGACGATAGTTATCGAGAATGACTAGGTTAGCAACTTCCTCGGTCATATCGGATAGCAGCTGGTTACGCTGCTTGTCGGTCATGTCACCACGCTTAACCACTTCATCAATCAATATCTTGATATTGACCTCATGGTCAGAGCAGTTAACCCCACCCGCATTATCGATAAAGTCTGTATAAACGCGCACACCTTTAGCGGCCGCTTCCATCCGGCCACGCTGGGTCAAGCCCAAGTTTCCGCCCTCACCAACAACGCGGCAATTCAACTCAGCGCCGTTAATACGCAGCGCGTCGTTGGCTTTGTCGCCCACGTCGGCGTCGGTTTCATCGGAGCTCTTCACATAGGTGCCGATACCACCGTTCCACAACAGATCAATCTTGGCCTTCAGCATGGCGCGGATCAGATCATTGGGTGAAAGGCGCGTTTCTTCGATACCAAACACCTGCTGCATTTCCGGGCTAATCGGGATCGATTTCGCGCTGCGGCTAAAGACACCTCCCCCCTGTGAGATCAGTTCAGCATTGTAGTCTTCCCAACTGGAGCGCGGCAGGTTGAACATGCGCTTGCGCTCGGCGAAAGCAGCTTCCGCGTCGGGGTTTGGATCGACAAAAATATGCAGGTGGTTAAATGCGCCTACCAGCTGGATTTTATCCGACAGCAGCATGCCGTTGCCGAACACGTCGCCGGCCATATCGCCAACGCCCACTACCGTGAACAAATCTTGTTGGGTATTCACGTCAAGGTTTTTGAAGTGACGCTTGACGGATTCCCAGGCACCACGCGCGGTAATCGCCATTTTCTTATGGTCGTAACCGTTAGCACCGCCAGAAGCAAAGGCATCCCCGAGCCAATGGCCATACTCTATGGATATCTCATTTGCGATATCCGAGAAAGTTGCGGTCCCTTTATCGGCTGCAACGACAAGGTAGGTGTCGTCGCCATCATGGCGAACCACATTTTGCGGTGGCACAACCTCACCACCCACTAGGTTGTCAGTGACATCCAGCAGTGCGCGAATAAAAATTTTGTAGCAGGCGATACCTTCTTTCTGCTGGGTTTCACGACCAGCATTTTCTGGCATGCGTTTGCATACGAAACCGCCTTTAGCTCCCACGGGCACGATAACCGCATTTTTTACCTGCTGGGCTTTTACCAGACCCAACACTTCCGTACGGAAATCTTCGTGGCGATCTGACCAGCGCAAGCCACCACGAGCGACTTTACCGCCACGCAGGTGAACACCTTCTACGCGGGGTGAACAGACAAAAATCTCAAACGCCGGACGGGGCTTGGGCATGCCCGTGACTTTCGAGGGCTCCAGTTTATAGGAGATATAGTCTTTAAAACGGCCATCATCCGCTTTTTGGTAGTAGTTAGTGCGCAGAGTTGCTTGAATAAGCTCCATAAAGCGACGCAGCAACTGGTCATCATTAAGGCTGGCGACACTTTCCAGGTTCTCATTTAAACGAGCAATACAGTCATCTAAGCTGCTTGGCTGATGCTTGGGATCAAAGCGCAAGCGGAATAGCTCAACGAGCGCCTGGGTGATTACCGGGTAATTAGCTAGAGTAGCCGCGATGTAGTCCTGCGACATACCAAAGCGAATCTGCTTAAGGTAACGGGCATAACCGCGCAGCATGGCGACTTCACGCCAATCAAGGCCAGCACCAATTATCAGACGGTTAAAAGCGTCGTTATCCGCCTCACCGGCCCATATACGCTTAAACGCTTCGCTGAAGGTGTCACGCATTTCACTTAAATTGACGCCTTCGCGACTATGTTCCAGTTCGAAGTCATGAATCCAGTAACGCTGCTGCGGGGCATTAATGTCATAAGGACGCTCGCCGATAACGCGCAATCCCAAGTTTTCCATCATCGGTAGCACATCAGACAGCGGGATCTGCGTTTCACGATGGAAAAGCTTTAAGTTCATGCCACCCGCTTGCTCTTCCAAGGGGCGATAAAGTGACAAAGAGAGATCGTCACCGCTATCCAGGGTCAGTAGATGCTGAACATCAAACACCGCTGTGCGCGCGTTGAAATCTTCTCGGTAGCTGGCCGAGAATGCATCATGGAAGTGATCCATTTCGTGATTGGCACGCTCTTCACCAAACCCTTCGATCATTGCTTCTTGAAGCTCATCACGCCAGCTACGTGCCAAACGTGCCACTTTGCTTTCTAAGCGCTTAAGATCGTATTGACTTGGTCCTTCACCATTAAAGCGCAGAATAAGCTGAATACGGGCTAAAACCGACTCTGACAAATAGGTGTTAAAGTCGCCAAAATGAGCGTCTAGCTCATCGCATAGCATCGTTTGTATGCGCTGGCGCAGGTCGGTAGAGAACACATCTCTTGGAACAAAGACTAAGCAAGAGTAGAACTTACCGCTGACGTCCGCGCGAATAAACAAGCGCACTTGGCGGCGTTCGCGGATATTAAGAATACCGAGTGCGGTACTGGCCAGGGATTCGGTGCTGATCTGGAATAAGTCATCACGCGGATACACTTCCAACACTTGCAACAGCTGTTTGCCGTTATGCCCCTGGGGGTTAAACCCGGCAATATCCATCACCGCTTTCAACTTGCGACGCAGCAGCGGAATATTGCGTGGCGATTCATTATAAACCGTAGATGTGAACAAGCCAAAGAAGCGCCGCTCGCCGATCACATTGCCATCGTCGTCGTAGCGATCAACGGTAATATAGTCTGGGTATGTGGGGCGATGCACCCGGGAGTGATGCGCGCTTTTAGCAAACGACAGTAGCTGGGGTACCAGCACGTAGTCGCCATTTTCATCAACCCCCTCTTCAGTGCGGATACGCTCGCGGTAACGCGGCTGATCAAGGCGGAAAACCCCCAGAACACTATTGGGGTCGCGCTGCAGCTCTTTGCCTTCCAGCAGGTACTCGTCGTAACCCAGGAAGGTAAAGTTGTCTTTGAGCAGCCACTCTAAAAACGCGATGGCCTCTTCATGATCGTCAGGATCAATTTGCGGGGGGCAGTTTTTCTCTAACTCTTGAATAGCCGACGTGATTTGACCGCACATCTCGTCAAAATCGCTGACGGCGGTTCTAACATCACGTAGCACTTCATGTAACTTATTCTCAATTTTGGTCAGCGATTCAGGATCCGAGTGGCGATCCACTTCAATGACCATCAGCGACTCACGCGCCTCAGGCGCATCTTCATCTCTTGGCGAGGCAAGTGCTTTGAGCTGATGCTGACTATCACGCGCCACGGCAAGCACAGCGTTCTGAATAGCGTGAACCGTCAGTCCGCGACGATTAAGCTCTATCCGTACCGAGTCAACCAAAAATGGCATATCTTCGTGCAAAACGGCAACGAAGGTGTGGGTTGACTGCCAGCCATGCTCTTCAAAGTCGGGATTGAAGATGCGCACCTTGGGATTTTTGGGATCGTGATGCTGTAAAAACTGCCAAATCGACAGTGTGGCCCCATACAAGTCGTCTAAACGCCGGTCAACCAAGTCTTCAACGGGTACCGTGGCGTAGAAGTGGCGAGCAAAGGCTTCGACATCTGCCGCTCGCTCCGGCTCCAGTCGCGCATCCAATCGCTCTTGTAGCTGCTTCAAAAGATCCCGCCGACTCTCTTCAATCGCAACGTAATGCATCCATCACCTCGACTGCCTGGGGCCACAATTTAGGCCAAAAAACGAAGGACAATAGGCCTTTAGGCCACACTATCCACTAGCTTACGCTACCGTTGCTTATCCCCCTAACCATCTGACAGGTTATTCATGGTGTATGCCGCTTATGCATCATAAGCACTATTGACAAGAGCTCTTAAGCATTATCGGCAATTTCTCAATTACCCAGCGCTCTTTCGTGTGAGTAATACACCGCATTCACAATGCTCGGTAAACGGAAACTGATCAAAAAGCGCGAACCGTTCAATATGGTGTGTTTGAGTCAGTATGGTTAAGTTTTCAGCTAGCGTTGCCGGATTGCATGAAATATAGACGATTTGAGCGTATTCGCTGATTTGATGACAACTTTCGGCGTCCAGACCCGCTCTTGGTGGATCGACTAGCACGGTGGAAAACTCATACGCATCCAACGCCATCTCCGTCACTCGGCGACCTGTTTTCTCGCCCTTTAGCGCCAAGGCGAACTCTTCAGCGGACATTCTTACGACCTGAGCATTGGTTACACCGTTAGCGTCCAGATTGACGTTAGCGCTGGCAACCGAGGTGCGCGAAATTTCCGTCGCTAAAACGCGGCGGAAGTTATCCGCTAACGCAATGGTAAAGTTACCGTTACCACAGTAAAGCTCCACCAAGTCTTCATCCTGCCGTCCAGCGGTGGCCTCCCTGGCCCAGCTAAGCATGGTCTGGCAGATATGCGCATTTGGCTGAGTAAAGCTGTTTTCGACCTGCTGATAAACCAGCTCACGACCATCAACTGTTAAGCGCTCCCACACATGATCTCGGGTTAGCACCAAGCGCTGCTTGCGCGAACGGCCAATAATCATGATGCCAAGCGCCTCTTCCAGTGCGCGCGCTTCGGCTTCCCAGGCCTCGCCTAACGGGCGGTGGTAGATCAGCGTCACCAAGGCTTCACCAGACAACGTGGTTAAAAACTCAACTTGAAATAAGCGCCGACGAAGTTCATCGCTGGCAAGGAACGCTTCTCGCAGACGCGGCATCAGCGCATTGATATGCTCACTGGCGACGGGGAACTGATCCAAACGCACGACACGCTTGTTTTTGGGATTATCCGAATCGACCTCAAACATGGCGTAGAAGAGGTCATCATCTTCATGCCAAATACGAAATTCGCAGCGTTGCCGATAGTGACTCGGCGGTGAGGGGTAGACTTCAAGCGTGGGCGTGGTGAACGCTGCAAAGGTTTTCTCCACGTAGGCTTGCTTTTCAGCGAGCTGTTCGGCGTAGCGTTCTGGTTCTACAGTGGGGATCGCCAAGGTAGTTCCTCATTTAAGTAAATAACATCAATAAAAACAAACAGCCTAACAGAGGGACTACGCCGCGTTAGGAATCGTTAATCGTTGTGGCGCGTGAAAACCAAAGCGTGCCAACCCGTTAGTAAGTTGCGACGCTGATGCTGTCGTGAAGCAACGCCCATCTTGGGCGCTATTGGCTATGGTCGGTGCCACTTGCCCTACCCGGCGGGCAATTGCATCGCCAGAATCTACCCACACCAAAGGTACCGGCGATAGCCGGATTAGCTCAGTTTTCAACAGTGGAAAATGGGTACAGCCCAGCACAACGGTATCGAGTGCTGGGTTGGTCTGGGTAGCCTGCCATAAAGGTGTTAGCGCTAGGTTTATGCGCTGCTGGTTAATCGGTATGCCGGATAGCCACGCTTCTGCCTCTGTAACAAGCTCACCTGCTGCCACCCTGGTGATCACACAGTCAATCGCGAAACTATTAATTAACGTCTGCGTATACGGCCTATTGACGGTCGCCGCTGTGGCGAGCAAGCCAATGTGACGTGTCTGACTACTCAACGCAGCAGGCTTGATAGCAGGCACCGTTCCAACAACCGGAATATCTAACGCTGCACGCAATCCCTCTAACGCTAGAGTGCTAGCGGTATTACAGGCAACGACCAAGACACTCGCCTGACAGGCATCTACGGCCGCTTTGCATACCGAGACAATACGCTGGGAGAGCGTCACATCATCACGTAGACCATAGGGTAGCCACGCATTATCACAGGCATAACACATTGCCAGATGCGGGTAATGCTGGCGAAGCGCATGGGCAACAGAAAGGCCACCCACACCTGAATCAAACAGTAGTACAGGCCCTGACATCACTGCTTAACCATCCAATACGCGTTGTACATGCCACCCTCCTCAAGCCGCCAATAAAAAACGGGGCGTTAGTCTAACACGCCCCGTTACACCTTGAGTGATCAGCTTACGCGCTACATTGGTGGCACTTCGGCACCACGCAATTCAGCGTAAAGTTCGGGGTACGCTTGCTGTAGGCGCTCTAGTTCTTGTTCAGCCCCTTCAGGTAGCGCTTGACGAAGCTCCTCCATATCCTCTTCGCTGAAATGCTCATCTATCAATGGGAACAGGCCCTCTCTCTCATGACGGAGATAGGCACGGTGGGCATCAAGGTACGCTTTCAACGCCTCTGCAAAAATATCCATGGGCAGCACGTTATCCATTAGAATCATGTCGATATCATTGGATAAACGAGACAGACGTGGCTTTAATTTACGATAGTCACTGGCCATCTGCTCCATCAATGGAAGGTGCTCAGGGGCCTGCTTCTGCAGACGTTCCACGCAGATTTTTTCCAGCGGAGAAGCAAAACCATCCATATAAGACAAAATGTAGTCCACCACCTCACGCATCAACTGGAAGTCGGGCCGTTCACCGCTCGCGAGTGTTTTTTGTTTCAGTTGCAACACATGGAGCATTCGCGCCATGTTGGCATGATCTAGACGCAGTTGGTTTAACATCTTGCCGTCTCCTTTGTAAGTGCCTTACCTTTCGCCCATTGCCTGCTAACGCTTAGGCGCATGGCATGAGCTGGGTTCAACTACACTGGTGTTAATCGTTACCATGCGCCTTTGGCATTACCTAGGCAAGCAGGCGCTTATCCGTCGGTTATGCCCAAAGGTAGCCCGACGTTACATTATTTACCACAGGCACGTGTTAATCGTTGATTGTTCAACGGCAAGATTTACGCTGGAAATTTATAGGGAACGTTTATATGGATCTTTTTGACCGCGCGTCCGTTACCACGAGTGAAGACGTACCCCTTGCCTACCGTATGCGCCCTCTAACCCTTAACGATTACGTCGGCCAGCAAGCATTAGTGGGGCCTGAAAAACCGCTACGCCGAATGGCGGAGTCTGGGGTCGTGCGTTCAATGATTTTATGGGGGCCACCTGGCGTTGGCAAAACCACGCTAGCAGAGTTATTAGCACGCGCGTCTGGCGCTCATCTTGAGCATTTAAGTGCCGTCATGGCCGGTGTGAAAGAAATCCGTTCAGCAGTAGAGCGAGCACAGCAACGCACATCGCCTACACTTCTATTCTTAGATGAAATCCACCGTTTGAACAAGAGTCAACAGGACGCGCTGCTGCCCCATGTGGAGTCCGGCCTGCTAACACTGATCGGCGCAACAACAGAAAACCCCTCTTTTGAGGTCAACTCGGCGCTACTTTCCCGTGCTCGGGTGTATGTACTTAAGCCGCTGAGCCATGACGAACTTCTCCAGGTGTTATCTCAAGCATTAAACGATGCAGAGCATGGCCTGGGGAAGCGCCGCATCGAGATGGAAGAGGGAGTATTAGAGGCACTTGCTCATGCCAGTGCTGGCGACGCACGTCGCGCGCTGGGGCTACTAGAAACGGCCTGCGACTTTACTGAACAGCATGGTGATAAAGAGGTGCTGCACAAAGCGGTGCTAGCCGATGTGGTAGGTCATCAATCAAGCGCCTTTGATAAGCAGGGTGACGCTTATTACGATTTATTATCAGCCGTTCATAAATCAATTCGCTCATCACGCCCTGATTCAGCCCTGCTGTATATGGCACGCTTTTTACAGGGCGGCGGCGACCCGCTTGATATTGTGCGCCGCTTAACGGCGATTGCCTCAGAAGATGTCGGCAATGCTGATCCTCGAGCACTGCCCCTGGTCATTGCTGCCTGGGATGCCTACTTACGTTTAGGCGATTATGAGGGCCAGCGGGCGATTGCCCACGCCGCCATCCATTTAGCGGTTGCTCCAAAAAGTAATCGTATCGATCGTGCCTGGAAGGCTGCACAACAGTTTGTGCAGCAGCAACCACAGCTGGAAGTTCCCAGCTATCTTCGTAACGCCCCCACCAAATTGATGGAGCAGTTGGGGCATGGCCAAGGTTATCGCTACGCGCATAACGAAACCTATGGCTACCCTGCTGGCAGCGCTCATGACTGTTGGCCAGATGACGTACCTAAAACACGATTTTATGAACCGAGCGTCTTTGGTCAGGAGAAACGCTTTGGTGAGATAATGGCGTGGCGGGAACAGCAGGACCTAGAAGCAGATCAGGCACCTTAAGGTGCCTGATCTAGTCATCGTGCGACATTATTACGAGCGTGTACTGCTCTTCTTACACCATTTTTTACAGCTCTTCGCGGATAACATCCGTACCTTCAGGAATATCAAAATTGAATAAGCTGCGGTCAATACTACCGTTACGAGTAATGTCGCTAAACGTAATCGCGGTGCGCTGACCAGTACTGTCCATCATCCACAGCTGCGTTAAGGTCTGATTGTCAAAGACCATGCTCAGCTCTTCAAATAACGTATCCGCTGAGATCGGAATCAGCGTAAATACGTCATCACCGTCCTGCTGCTCATGAAATACGTCATAGCTAGCAGTTAAATCGCTTGCACTGCCCGAAAGCAACAGCGCGGGTGTATGAGTGACCCGGTCATCCATTGCCTGAATGGTGACTTGCTCAAGATCAGGGTCATAGAGATAAACATCATCACCATCCGAGACGACGACTTGCGTATAAGGCGCATCGACTTCCCAACGTAGCATGCCAGGGCGCGAGAGCCACATTTCTCCACGCGCGCTTTGTAAACGCTCACCACCACCGTCCAAAATTTGCTGTTCAAACGTCGCTTGATAGCTCTCAAGCGGGTCAAGCCGCTCAGTAAGGCGCTCTGCAGCCTCGTTTGCCCACGCAATAGGCGATGCAAAGGCTAACCCTAGCGCACTGGCTGCTAACGCTAACGCTGATGAGCGTCGAGTATGTGTATCGCGCATTATTTTCTCCCTAGGCAGTCATTGCCGGATAGCGGACAAGGCAAGGAGCGTTAAGACGATCCGTGTAGCCTCTCAGACGCAAAACGCGCCGCAGGGTTTCACCTACGGCGCGACTTTCACGCTTATTGCATTATTGAACCAAGCGCCGGGCACTCATTAACAGATAAGTCAGTGGCCTATCGGTGGCGGTGCCAACACTTCACGGGCACCGTTAGACCCCATAGAGGTAACCACACCGGCACCTTCCATTGCTTCTACCAAACGTGCAGCGCGGTTATAGCCGATTTTGAAGCGACGCTGAACGGCAGATATAGAAGCTTTGCGTGTTTCGGTAACGAACTGAACCGCCTCATCGTAAAGCGCATCCTGCTCAGCATCATCGCCATCTACGCCCTCAGCCTCAAGACCCGTCAGTGCATCGGCAGTTACACCGCCTGACAAAATCTCTTCAATGTACTCAGGCGCGCCACGTCGTTTCCAATCATCCACGACCCGGTGCACTTCGTCATCGTCTACAAAAGCACCATGAATTCGGTTAGGCGGCCCTGAGCCAGCGGGTAGGTAAAGCATATCACCATGGCCGAGCAGGCTCTCGGCGCCCCCCTGGTCCAGAATGGTACGCGAATCAATCCGCGACGATACCTGAAAGGCCATTCGCGACGGAATATTCGCCTTAATCAGCCCAGTCACCACATCAACAGAGGGGCGCTGAGTAGCCAAAATCAGGTGGATACCCGCGGCACGCGCCTTTTGTGCCAAACGAGCAATGAGTTCTTCAACTTTCTTGCCGACGATCATAAACATGTCGGCGAACTCGTCGATCACCACCACGATGTAGGGCAGCTTTTCAAGGATTGGCGGCGTCTGATGCATTTCCCAAGGCTGCGGCTCCCAAAGCGGGTCGGCAACTTGTGCGCCGGCACTCTCAGCTTCATCTAAACGACCATTAAAGCCAGCAATGTTGCGCACCCCCATTGCCGCCATTAATTTGTAGCGGCGCTCCATCTCCGCAACACACCAGCGCAGACTATTTGCAGCCTCCTTCATATCAGTGACCACGGGCGCCAAAAGGTGCGGAATACCATCGTAAACTGACAGCTCCAGCATTTTTGGGTCAACCATGATCAGCTTGAGCTCATCTGGGGTCGCTTTTAGCAGCATGGAAATCAGCATGGCATTAACACCCACTGACTTACCAGACCCTGTCGTACCCGCAACCAGAAGGTGAGGCATCTTGCCTAGATTAGCGACAACCGGCCCGCCGCCAATGTCCTGGCCCAACGCCATGGTCAGTGGCGAGCTCTCCTGTTGATAGCGGTCAGAGTCAATGACTTCGCGCAGACGAATCATCGCTCGATGAGGGTTGGGTATTTCAATGCCGACCGTTGGACGCCCAGGAATGACCTCAACCACACGTACACTCTTGACCATTAACGAGCGTGCTAGGTCTTTAGCAAGGTTACTGATTTTGGAAACTTTCACCCCAGCCGCTGGCTTAATTTCAAACCGGGTGATAACTGGGCCAGGCCATGTATCAACGACTTCTGCTTTAACACCATACTCACGCAGCCGCACTTCCAAGAGCTCCGCCATATCAGCAAGCTGCTCGTCCGTGTAATTTGGCTCATGCGGTTCTGGAGGCGTCAGCAGTTGGAGACTGGGCACATCCCCTTCTGGCTCATCAAATGTTTCAAACGCTGGACGCTGGCTCTGCAAATGCTCAACAGTCCACAGAGTAGGTCCATTGTCAGATTCTTTTTCCTCAGAAGACGCCACGTCGGCAGACATGTCATTTGGAACCACCGCCTCAGAAGGCTCACCTTGGGGAACCTCAACCCTGGATACCTCAGTCCTGGATACATCAGAATCATGTAGCGTTGGCTCTTGGCGCACGGCAGTAACGGCTGGCCGTGCGACAGGGAGATCATCTTCCTCATCATCCCATACTGGCTCAGGCACGACTTCAGGTACCCGTTCGGAACACGGTTCAGGGGGCGTCGCATGTACAGGGCGAGAGTAAGATTCATCTCGCGGCGTGATTGCGGGCGTATGCTCGGGTTCAGGCATGCTCGTCGAAACAGGCGCCATCTCGCGTTCAACGTCGTCGCCTTGCTTAGCTGCATCATGCTGTTTTATTTCATGCGCTGCATAAGACATCGCCTGAGGCGTAGCTTGATGCTCTGTTTCATCGCCGTCTGCCGATGAATTAAATGGCTGCGTTTCTGCTGGCTGGAAACTAGGTGCAGGATGAGAAGCCGCTTTTTCACCGGCTAGCTCATCACGCGATGGCCGATCGAACGTTGGCTCTGCCTCTCGCGCGGAGAGCGGTACTGAAGGTGTCGGCTCGCTGCTTTCATCCTTGATGCGCACCGCAAAAGCATCCTCGCGAGGCGCGCTGGGCAATTTTTCCTCGACATCTTCTACAGCGTCTTCCGCAACCTTTTCCACATCGTTGTTCACAACAGGCTCTATTTTAGGCTCTGTTTTAACTTCTGTTTTAACTTCTGCTTTAGCTTCACGCCGCTCTTCAACTGCGGTTTCAAGCGGCTGGTCATTAGGCTCAACCGGCGGAGCATCCTGAGGGGCGTCCATCTTAGGAGCAGGCTGCTCAGGCGCAGTTGAGGATGCACGTTTGGGAATCTCTTCCTCAGGCAACGCACCTGAAAATGCAGCAGCTGCCCATGGAATTGAGGTATCTGTCGTCGTTGAAAAACTAGGCTCACGACGTACGCGGCTGCTTTCTTGGGCGGGTGCTTGCTGGTGACTACTCTCTTTTGGACTTGGGCGTTGCGAGTCACTCTCTGGCTTAGCCGCTTTAAATTCAGCTAGTGGTTTCTCTTTTACTTTTTGAGACGCCGCTTTCGCGGCAGCACGCACAGCAGCACGCTGGGAGCGCCTCTCACGCCCTTTAGCGCGCCGAGCACTGAACCAGCCGCCTACTTTACACAGACGACGACCAAGCTCATCAGCCAGCTGTAACCACGACATGCCGCTAAACAGGGGAAAACCGATCAAGATTAGCGCAGCAGAAATAAGACCAACGCCACCACTGCTGACAAGTGGCTTTAGAGTGCTCACTAACCCTTCGCCCAATATACCGCCAGAGGCGTAAGGCAAAATGCTGTCAGGATGATAAAAATGCAGTGCACCCAACATCGTCGTGCCGAAGATAAGCAGCACTAATCCTCCGGTATGGACAGCAATCGCTACCGGATCGATATCAAAGCGCACTTGGCGTGACCTCATTAGCCACCAGGCTGCATAACCAAACATTCCCGGCCACCACAAGGCACTTGCTCCCAGCAGCGAATAAAGCACGTCCGCAAGCCAAGCACCAACAGGCCCCATCCAGTTATGAACATCCGTTTCCGGCCCTTGATAAGACCAACCTGGGTCGGCAGGGTCATAACTAAACAGTGCCAATAACAAAAATACGCACAGCGCAAGCAGCACCACGACCACGCCTTCGCGCGCCGAGCCCTGCAAGCGCAGACCAAATCGACGAGCTTTATCCTTTGCGGCTTTAACTCGCCCAGTTGAGGCCGTTGATGATGGTTGACGCGAGTTACGTTGCGTTCGCTTGTCTACCGCCTTATTTACTTTCAAGCGATTCTCCCTTTACACCTCAATGGTGTCTTTAATCCACTTGCGAGTTTGCATCATACCGAGCATCCTTTCGCCGTCACAGCGCTTCTATCGAAGTGTTCAGTAACAGGAGCAAACAATGCTACCTTGGCTTTCATCGCCACAGCCTATCTTTCCGTCTACCGACCTTGCCCTCGAGTCACCGAACGGCCTTCTTGCCGCAGGCGGAGAGCTCTCCCCCCACTGGTTAATCCACGCTTACCGAAAAGGTATTTTTCCATGGTATAGCGATGATGAACCTATTTTGTGGTGGAGCCCCAACCCACGTATGGTATTGCAACCAGCACAGTTTAAACGACGTCGTAGCCTTGTTAAGCGATTGCGTCATGGTGGCTTTATCGTCACTCTGGATCAACAGTTTGAAAACATTGTTAAAGCATGCGCTGCGCCACGCTCTGGGGAACCAGGCACCTGGATCAATCAAGATATGCGTCACGCTTACCAACGTCTACATGAGCTAGGCATCGCGCATAGCATTGAAGTGCATCTTGATGGCCAACTGGTTGGCGGGCTTTATGGATTAGCAATGGGGCCAATTTTCTTTGGTGAATCAATGTTCTCGAAAGTGCCCGATGCCTCTAAAATCGCCCTCGCCCACTTAGCCCATGCTATGCAGCACCATGAGGGTAAACTGATCGACTGCCAGATGCACACACCTCACTTGGCGAGCCTTGGTGCGACAACAGTCGCTCGTAAGACGTTCATCAACTATCTTGAAAAGTGGTTGCCTAACGAGGCATTTAACTTAACGAATATGACCAATGAAGCGCCTACTATACCTGGATCACCGTGGCTTGGTGCCATTGCCTCAGGCCACTGTTCAGAATGGTAAGCGTATTCAAACTAGTCCATATTCAAGCTAGTCCATGTTCAAACTAAGCAAGGAGGCAAGCCGTGAGTAGTAACGCTCCTCGCCGCCCGGTGCGGGATTTGCGCTTCTTCCTAACCGTTCCCCATGCCTGCAGCTATCTTCCTGGCAAGGAAGCAACCACCCTGTTTCTGGATCCCCAGGAATCTCCCGTTCCCGGCGTTTATGACTCACTTTCGTTACTCGGCTTTCGTCGCAGCGGTCGCCATCTATACCGCCCTCACTGCGAGGGTTGCAATGCCTGTCGCTCAGTACGCATTCCTATCAGCGACTTTAGCGCTAATCGCACCCAACGCAAACTCCGGCGTCTTAATGCCGATATTGCTACACGTGTAGTGCCTGCGCGCTATGAGGCTGAGCATTATGCACTTTATGCAGACTATATCCGCTTACGCCACGCCGATGGTGACATGTATCCGCCAAGCCGAGAGCAGTATCGTACCTTTTTAACGCTTGAAGAACCCTATGCACACCTTTTAGAAATGCACCTGGATGGGAAGCTCGTCGCGGTCGCGGCATTTGATCAACTTGAGCATGGGCTATCGGCTATTTACACGTTTTTCAGTGTCGACAAGGCCTTGGAAAAGCGATCACTGGGAACGTTTGCTATTCTCAAACTTATTGAGCTGTGTGGTGAAAAGTCTCTCCCCCACTTGTATCTCGGGTATTGGATTGAGGAGTGCCGTAAGATGCGTTATAAGCGCGCGTTCACCCCAATAGAGGTGCTCGACGGGCGACATTGGCGGCCTTTAATTTGCTAAACTTGCCAGCTTTTTTGCCTTGATGGCAGGCTTACGGCACAATATAGCGCTGCTTGCTGGGTAACCGTCACCTGACGACGCCCATTGAAGTGACTAATTAGACCAAACCATTACGTTAAATAAGTGAGGATCTGCCTATATGGCACGCGAAGATCATATTGAAATGGAAGGCGTTATTGTTGATACCCTTCCCAACACCATGTTCCGTGTTGAGCTGGAAAACGGCCACGTCGTTACCGCTCATATTTCAGGCAAGATGCGCAAAAACTACATCCGTATCCTGACAGGTGACAAGGTAAAAGTAGAGCTGACGCCCTACGATCTGTCAAAAGGCCGTATTGTTTATCGCTCGCGCTAAGCCTTGGTAACGCCTACAAGCAAATACTGCCCGCGCATGCACGCATCCTGACTGAAAATATAGCGTAAGTACGGCGCCGCTCTCTGCAAACGACAACGCCCCGTCGGATGACAGGGCGCTGTGCTTTAGTGAGGCATGAGATAAGGGCTTAATGTAGACTTAGCGCCCTTTTCAGGGCGCATCCGCCATCTCCGACTCCGTCGACAAATGCAGCTCACCTTCTTCAAGGCTAACGTGCACAATGCCGCCTTGATCAGCCAGCTCGCCAAATAGAATCATCTCAGCCAACGGTTTCTTCAGTTTCTCCTGGATCAAGCGAGCCATTGGGCGTGCCCCCATATCGGGATCGTAGCCCTTCTCTGCCAACCAGTCTCTCGCGGTATCATCCACTTCAAGCTGTACACGCTTTTCGTCCAACTGCGCTTGTAGCTCGATTAGGAACTTATCGACAACGTTTCGCACAACAGACGTTTGCAGCGCATGGAACTGGATAATGCCATCCAAGCGGTTGCGGAACTCAGGCGAGAAGGTGCGGCGAATCACTTCCATCGCGTCAGTTGAGTGGTCTTGGCTTTGGAAACCGATAGAGCGCCGTGATGCCTGCTCTGCCCCTGCGTTAGAGGTCATGATCAGGATAACGTGACGGAAATCCGCCTCGCGGCCATTGTTGTCTGTCAAACGGCCGTGATCCATAACCTGCAGCAGCAGGTTAAACACTTCAGGGTGCGCCTTCTCAATTTCATCTAGCAGCAATACACAATGCGGCTGCTTGGTGACGGCCTCAGTTAACAGCCCCCCTTGGTCATAGCCGACATAGCCTGGTGGGGCACCAATCAAGCGTGAAACAGTATGACGCTCCATGTACTCCGACATATCAAAGCGTACTAGTTCGATACCCATGATATGCGCCAACTGCTTAGCCACTTCGGTTTTACCAACACCGGTTGGGCCAGCAAACAAGAAACTACCTACTGGCTTATCTGGTGATTTCAAACCGGCACGGGAAAGCTTAATGGCAGCGGAGAGAGTATCGATGGCCTCATCTTGACCGAACACCAACATTTTCAAGTCGCGGTCGAGCTTCTCTAGCAACTTACGATCAGAACTTGACACACTCTTTGGCGGAATGCGCGCAATAGACGCCACTACCGCTTCTACCTGCTCAACATCAATGGTATCAGTCCGCACTTCCGGCGGCAGCATACGCTGATGCGCGCCTGCCTCATCAATCACATCGATGGCTTTATCGGGTAGGTAACGGTCATTGATATAGCGATCAGCCAAACGAGCAGCGCTCTCTAGCGCGCCATCGGTGTACTTAATTTCATGGTGCTCTTCAAAGCGCGAACGTAACCCCTTGAGGATCTTGATGGTGTCATCCACAGAAGGTGCTAGCACATCCACTTTCTGGAACCGGCGAGCCAGGGCACGATCTTTCTCAAAAATACCGCGGAACTCCTGGAACGTTGTCGAACCGATACACCGCAACTCACCGGAAGAAAGCAAGGGCTTCAGCAAGTTAGATGCATCCATTACGCCACCCGAGGCAGCACCCGCCCCTATTACGGTATGAATCTCGTCAATAAAGAGCACGGCGTTAGGCTGCTTGCGTAATTCACTAAGCAAGCTTTTAAGGCGCTTCTCGAAATCACCGCGGTATTTAGTACCCGCTAACAACGCTCCCATATCAAGCGAGTAAACCACTGCATCGGCAATCACATCCGGCACGTCTTCTTCAACAATGCGCTTTGCTAGGCCTTCTGCGATAGCGGTTTTGCCAACACCCGCCTCGCCAACCAGTAACGGGTTATTCTTGCGCCGGCGGGCAAGGATTTGCACCACGCGCTCAAGTTCATGGTCGCGCCCAATCAATGGATCTATTTTGCCTTGGCGCGCCTGCTCATTCAGGTTGGTAGCGTAACCGGTTAACGGATGCGCAGCTCCTTCAGAACTACCCTCTTCAGCATCTTCACTCTCTTGAGAAGACGGCGATGGAGCAGGCCCATGGCCAGCCACCTTCGAAATACCGTGAGCGATATAGTTAACAGCGTCTACGCGCGCAACGCTTTGTTGCTTGAGGAAGTAAACGGCTTGGCTTTCCTGCTCAGAGAAAATAGCGACCAGCACATTAGCGCCAGTCACTTCACTCTTTCCAGATGACTGCACATGAAATACAGCACGTTGCAGTACGCGCTGAAACCCAAGGGTAGGCTGGGTTTCGCGATCCGCCTGACTCTCAGGAATCAATGGCGTGGTCGAATTAATAAAATCCTGCAGATCGGACCGCAGCTTATCGAGATTCGCCCCACACGCCTTAAGCACGTCAACTGCTGACGCATTATCCAACAACGCCAGGAGCAGGTGCTCAACGGTCATAAACTCGTGGCGCTTTGAGCGAGCCACGGTGAAGGCCGTGTTCAGGGTAAGTTCAAGTTCTTTGCTCAGCATGGCAGTCCCCTTTTCGCTACTACCTAGGGCGTGTCGCCACCTAGGGCTTGCGTCGGATCAGTTTAATCGACCGGCACTTTCAACATCGGGTACAAATGGCGCACTTGCAAGGCCCATCGCTAATTTTTTTCAACGCTTTCAGTCAGCAGCTTCGATATCACACATTAAAGGATGCTCGCATTCGCGGGCATGTTCATTGACTTGGTAACTTTTCGTTTCTGCAATATCCCGCGTAAAGATACCGCACGTCGCTTTACCTTGGGTATGCACCGCAAGCATGACCTGGACCGCTTGCTCACTATCCATATTAAAAAATTCCTGTAATACCTCAACAACGAACTCCATCGGTGTGAAATCATCATTGTGAAGTATCACTTTGTACAACGGCGGCCGAGCAAGCTCTGGCTCAGCCGACTGAACGGCTAGGTCATCATCATATTCAGGCGCATCTGGCCGAGTCATTCCTGCGTGCAGGATAGCCATGACGCATAGGCTGTCTGTAGTAGGCATAAGCAGCAAGGGTTATCGTCTCTTAGCTGGCAAGTGGTGTCTTACGGCGCTTGAATCATCCATCCTAGCTTGAAATGCACTAACATTAACTGCGCTAGATTTGATCACTCTGATTTTGCTCTCCAAAGTAAGACGCCCGTTACCAGCAAGGGTTCATGGAAAATACAAAAATTAGCATACTAAATAAGACAAAAAACCCTCGCCCACCAAAGCGGGCGAGGGATATCACAGCGTTTTCATGCGTATTGCCCAGCGGCAGCGCAGACTGCTGGTGATCTAAGCCTTAACCGTTTGCGACCATAGCAAGGGCTTCGTTGAGCGTCTTACTCGGGCGCATGACTTGACTAGCTACTTCCCCATTCGGGTGGTAATAGCCTTTAAGGTCAACAGGCTGGCCTTGCACGCCATTCAGTTCGTCAATGATCGTAGCTTCATTGGCTTTCAGCGTTTCTACCAAACGGGCAAAGCGTGTTTTTAGTTCAGCGTCTTCATCCTGAGCTGCCAATGCTTCTGCCCAATAGAGCGCTAGATAGAAGTGGCTTCCTCGGTTATCAAGCTCACCCACTTTGCGCGAAGGTGATTTATTGCTCTCAAGGAACTTGCCGTTAGCTTCATCCAACGCTTTCGCCAGCAACTTAGCACGGTCATTGCCAAAACGTTTGGCGAGGTGTTCCAAAGAAGCAACCAGCGCCAGGAACTCGCCAAGGCTGTCCCAACGTAGGTGGTTCTCTTCAAGCAGCTGCTGAACGTGCTTAGGCGCGGAACCACCGGCCCCCGTTTCAAACAGGCCGCCGCCATCCATCAACGGCACGATAGAAAGCATTTTGGCACTAGTGCCCAATTCAAGAATCGGGAATAGGTCTGTCAGGTAATCGCGGAGAATGTTGCCCGTCACCGAGATCGTATCGAGACCACGAATCACGCGCTCAAGGGTGTAACGCATCGCCCGAACCTGAGACATGATATGAATTTCGAGGCCATCAGTATCGTGATCTTTGAGGTACGTTTTGACCTTTTTGATTAGCTCATTCTCGTGCGGACGGTAAGGATCAAGCCAGAACACCGTCGGCATACCAGAATCACGGCAGCGCTCAACCGCCAATTTCACCCAGTCGCGAATCGGCGCGTCTTTGACCTGACACATACGCCAGATATCGCCCTGCTCCACAGTCTGTGACAGCAGTACTTCACCCGTGTCCAGATCGGTGATGTTGGCAACACCATCTGCCGACACCTCGAAGGTCTTATCGTGAGAGCCATACTCTTCGGCTTTTTGCGCCATCAAACCAACATTGGGAACGGTGCCCATTGTGGCCGGATCAAACGCACCGTGCCATTTGCAGAAGTTGATCATTTCCTGATAAATACGCGCGAACGTCGACTCAGGCATGACGGCTTTGACGTCCTTGAGACGACCATCAGCACCGTACATCTTACCGCCAGCGCGAATCATCGCCGGCATCGAAGCATCGACAATCACATCGCTGGGTGAGTGGAAGTTGGTGATGCCGCGAGCCGAATCAACCATTGCCAGCTCTGGGCGCTTGTCATGGCACGCATGCAAGTCACTAATGACTTCATCACGCTGAGATTCTGGCAAGGTCGCAATTTTATCGTAGAGGTTAGCGATGCCGTTGTTAACATCGACACCCAGCTCTTTGAAGAGCTCACCGTGCTTCTCAAAGGCGTCCTTGTAGAAAATTTTGACGCAGTGCCCGAACACGATGGGGTGCGAGACCTTCATCATCGTCGCTTTTACGTGCAATGAGAACATCACACCGGTCTTACGCGCATCCTCGATTTCACGCTCGTAAAACTCCAGCAGCGCTTTCTTGCTCATAAACATGCTGTCAATGATTTCGCCTTCCAGCAGCTCGACCCGAGGCTTGAGCACCTTGGTTTCACCGCTGGCAGTGATCAGCTCCATCTTGACGTTGCGGGCGCGATCCAGGGTCATCGACTTCTCGCCATGGTAGAAGTCGCCACTATGCATGTGTGAAACATGGGTACGCGATGCCTGGCTCCACTCCCCCATAGAATGCGGGTACTTGCGGGCGTACTCTTTCACGGCCTTCGGTGCGCGGCGATCAGAGTTACCTTCACGCAATACGGGGTTAACTGCGCTGCCTTTCACTTTGTCATAGCGCGCTTTGATATCTTTCTCTTCATCGCTGCTTGGGTCATCCGGATACTCGGGCAGCTTGTAACCTTGTTCTTGCAGCTCTTTGATCACCGCCCGCAGCTGCGGCATAGAGGCGCTGATATTCGGTAATTTGATGATATTGGCTTCGGGAACCTTGGCCAGCGCACCTAATTCGGCCAGGTGGTCTTCGATACGCTGCTCTTCGGTCAAGTAGTCGGGAAATAAAGAGAGAACGCGAGCCGCCAGGGAAATATCCCGGGTTTCCACCTCGATACCCGCAGCGTCGGTGAAAGCGTCAATAATCGGTAGCAAAGAGTATGTCGCGAGCGCAGGCGCTTCGTCGGTGAGCGTGTAAATGATCTTCGGCGTTTTAGACATTTTGCGTTAACCTCTTTTTTCTATCGCTGTGATTATAGAGATCCTGAGCGACGCGACTTCTTCAACGAGAGACCATGCCGCGAAGCAGGCGGGGCCATTTTATTTGGCTTTCCCGGTTATCAATCGGTGGTTTTTACGGTGGTTATTTCAGTGGAAATTACGACAACTCCAGCACGACATAAACGCTATTCAAAGGCGACTTTTCAAGAACTGCCTTTGAAAGATTAGCCTCAAAGTATACCAGCGCTGCATTTTAATCGCATGAGAGATTGTCGACAAATCAAGGGCACCCTTCTAAAGAGATTATGAGCACTTTATATTTACTGCATAAACCCTATCGTATGCTCTCTCAGTTTACCGACAAACAAGGCCGCGCCACATTAGCCGATGTTATAGATGTGCCTGGCGTCTACGCCGCCGGGCGGCTTGATTATGACTCTGAGGGTCTACTGTTATTAAGTGATGACGGCAGTCTCATTCACCGTATCGCCCACCCACGTCACAAGCAGCCCAAAACTTACTGGGTGCAGCTCGAAGGGCAGATTAATGATGAGGCGATTAACGCGCTGAAAAACGGCATCACCTTAAAAGATGGCCCAACCCAGCCAGCAAAAGCCCGGCGCATTGAGCCACCGGCCATCGCACAACGCGACTCAAGGATTGACCCTAAGCGCCACCCAATTACTAGTTGGTTGGAACTAACAATCAGCGAAGGCCGCAACCGCCAAGTACGGCGCATGACTGCCCATGTAGGATTTCCTACGTTGAGATTGATACGCGCGGCGATTGGCACTTGGCAACTTGGCGATTTGGCCCCAGGCGAGTGGCGCAAACAAACACTACACGCTCCACGCCCCACTAAAGCGCCAAAGCGCAGCGGCGCACCTCGGCACAGGCACTCCAAATGAGCAGTGAGATGATAAAAAATGCCATCATCAGAAGTACCGTTGCCTGCGTGATTCAGCGCAATGACCACTTTTTGATGGTGGAAGAAGCCCGCGGCGGTAGGCAAACCGTGTTTAACCAACCGGCTGGACATGTAGAGCCAGGCGAAGGCCCGATGGCAGCCATCTTGCGTGAAGTGCAAGAAGAAACTGCTTGGCAGGTGACGCTAACCGACTACTTAGGTCTTTATATCTTCCACACGCCAGAAGGCCTTACCTTCCATAGCCATGGTTTTATAGCCACACCAGACGTCATGCTCTCGTCCCCCATTGATAGCGACATCACTGCCACTCACTGGCTCACATTGAATGACATCAAAGCCCTCGGCAATGCCGGTCGGCTGCGCAGCCCCCTGGTGCTTAAACGGATCGAAAACGCCATTAACGGCCAATGTTATCCCCTGACCGTGATTCATGAGTGAAGCACTCGAAGCACCAAGCCTCCATCGTGTATAATCAGCATCCAATTGCACACCACCTCAACTGAGGATGCCAATGACATCCACCCATGGCACGTCTATTCCTGAAGCGCCCGAGACCCAAAAAGTAATTGTTGGCATGTCGGGCGGCGTTGATTCATCGGTTTCTGCTCTCCTTCTACTCCAACAAGGGTATGAGGTTGAGGGCCTGTTTATGAAGAACTGGGATGAAGACGACGGCACCGAATACTGCACGGCAAAAGAAGATCTTGCCGATGCAGAAGCTGTGTGTGAGAAGCTGGGCATCAAATTGCATACGGCCAATTTCGCATCCGAGTATTGGGATAACGTCTTCGAGCATTTTTTAGCCGAATATAAAGCGGGCAGAACGCCCAATCCCGATATCCTGTGCAACCGAGAGATCAAGTTTAAGGTCTTTCTAGACTACGCTGAAATGCTAGGCGCCGATAAAATCGCAACCGGGCATTATGTTCGACAAGGGGTTCGCGAAGGACGCCCGCGCCTGCTAAAAGGTGTGGATAGCAATAAAGATCAAAGCTATTTCCTGCATGCGGTGCCTGAAGCAGCGATTTCGCGCACCCTGTTTCCGGTTGGTGAGCTTGAAAAACCTGTCGTTAGAGCCTTGGCTGAACAGCACGATCTTATTACCGCCAAGAAAAAAGACTCTACTGGTATTTGCTTTATCGGCGAGCGCCGTTTCCGCGACTTTTTGCAGCAATACCTGCCCGCACAACCCGGCAATATTGAAACGCCCGAAGGCGATGTCATTGGCAAGCATATGGGACTGATGTACTACACCCTCGGGCAGCGCCAAGGGTTAGGCATTGGTGGTCTCGCCAACTATTCGGAAGACCCATGGTACGTAGCGGCCAAAGACCTTGAGCGTAATGTATTGATTGTCGTCCAAGGCAAGCATCACCACCTACTGTTCACCAATGCGTTGGCCACTGAAGCCATGGATTGGGTAGCAGGTGAACCGCCTGCCGCACAGGGCCGTTACACCGCCAAAACCCGCTATCGTCAAAGTGATTGCCCATGTGCAATCCATGCGCTGCCCGACGGCACTGTTGAGGTGGTGTTTGATGATCCTCAGTGGGCAGTCACACCGGGCCAGTCATTGGTACTTTATGATGGTGAAATTTGCTTAGGCGGCGGCGTTATTCGCGCCACTTGGAATACCACGGAGACCGCTGCATGAGCGCTACCCCTATTCATCGCGCGCCGGAGTCTCAAGCCGCTCGCCAAGCACTGGCGCTGGCTGGCGTTTTTCAATCCGCTAGCTTGGTAGACGAACTCGCGCGTACTGGACAAGTAGATCCACGCGCTTGGGAAACACTTATCAATGCAACCGTGGACACCAACCCGGCAAGCTTTGAAGCTATTTATGGCGGGCACCCCAATAATTTACGCCGCGGATTAGAAACACTCGAAGCCCTTGTTGGCCGCAAACAAGCCAACCCTGTGGTTCTCCGCTACGGTTTTTCGCTGCTGCTGTTAATGAATAAACTGCGCACTGACCGACATATGATGGATTTACTGGGTCAAAAGCTGACCCACGTACAGGGGCAGGCAGAGCACTTCGGCAGCACTCATGAAAATGTGATTGCAAGCCTGGGCGATGCCTACCAAGAAACCATTTCGACGTTCAAAACCCGCATCGTGGTTCAGGGCGACCCCTCTTTACTGCAGACTCGCATGATGCCCGAGCGGGTGCGCGCCTGTTTGATGGCGGGCATACGTTTTGCGCTGCTATGGCACCAACAAGGCGGCCGTCGCTGGAAGCTTGTCTTCCAGCGTAAAGCGTTGAGGCGCGCGCTTGATAGCCTTGGCTAACGCGCCCAAAGATCATCTAGGCACTTCGAGCGATTTCTTTTCGACATTTTGCTGTTCGAACCATTGACTTCAGACCACCTTGGAAACCAAGCCATGCAACTCTCTGCTTTGACCGCCCTCTCCCCCGTTGACGGACGCTACGGCGCAAAAGCCGCCGCACTACGGGAGCACTTCAGCGAATTCGGTCTTATCCGTGCGCGCGTGATTGTGGAAGTGCGCTGGCTGCAGCGCCTTGCTGACCACAGCCAAATTGTCGAAGTACCGCCGCTGTCAGTGGAAGCGACGGCTTTTCTTGAGCAGCTGATTCGTGACTTTTCTGTCGAAGATGCCGAACGCATTAAAGAAATAGAGCGCACCACCAACCACGATGTCAAAGCGGTTGAGTACTTCTTGAAAGAGAAGATTGCGGGGCAACCCGAGCTTAACGCGGTCACTGAATTTATTCACTTCGCTTGCACCAGCGAAGACATCAACAACCTTTCCTACGGCGTTATGCTGGCAGATGGGCTAAAAGCCACTCTACCTACCCTGCATGAAGTCGCTGATGAGATTGCCAAACTGGCCATTGCGCATGCGGCTCAACCGATGCTTTCGCGCACCCATGGGCAAACCGCCAGCCCCACAACGCTAGGCAAGGAAATGGCCAACGTGGCCTACCGGCTTAAGCGCCAGCTCAAGCAAATCGAACGCGTTGAGATTCTGGGTAAAATTAACGGTGCTGTAGGTAACTACAATGCCCACCTGACAACCTACCCAGACATTGACTGGGAAGCCAACGCACGCACCTTTGTGGAAGGCTTAGGACTAAGCTTCAACCCCTACACCACACAAATTGAGCCCCACGACTACATTGCCGAGCTTTTCGATGCAGTTTGCCGCTTCAATACTATTTTGATCGACTTTGATCGCGACGTATGGGGCTATATTTCGCTGGGCTACTTTAAGCAGCGCACTGTCGAAGGCGAAATTGGCTCATCGACCATGCCGCATAAAGTTAACCCAATTGACTTTGAAAACTCGGAAGGCAACCTTGGGCTGGCCAATGCCGTGCTTAATCACTTGGCCCAGAAACTACCGATTTCACGCTGGCAGCGCGACCTGACGGATTCCACTGTGTTGCGCAACCTAGGCGTTGGCTTGGCTTACGGCCTGATTGGCTATCACGCTAGCCTCAAGGGTATCAGCAAGCTTGAAGCAAATCCTGAGCGCCTAGCTGAAGACCTGGATAACAGCTGGGAAGTACTGGCTGAGCCAATTCAAACGGTCATGCGTCGCTATGGCATCGAAAAGCCCTACGAAAAACTTAAAGAATTAACCCGCGGCAAGCGTATTGACCAAGCAGGCTTTGCTGCTTTTATTGATACGCTTGAACTACCCGAGTCGGTTAAAAATGAGCTGAAAGCCCTCTCTCCTGCCAGCTATATTGGTAATGCGAAGGCTCAAGCCGAAGCACTTAACCAGCGGCTTGCTGCACTCTAAACGACGCACTGCGCCCTTAGTAAGGCGCAGCGCTCATTTGAACTAGGATAACGCCATGAGCCAACACGATAAGCCACTCACATTGCTGGGCGATTTAACGCCTGAAGACTTCTTGGCCAATTACTGGCAGCAGAAGCCGCTGCTGATTCGTGGCGCTATCCCCGACTTTATTAGCCCCATCGACCCCGATGAGCTAGCCGGGCTTGCCTGCGAACCCGGTGTAGAAGCGCGCCTTGTGGAAGAAAACGGGCCTGATGGCCCCTGGCAGGTTTCCCACGGCCCGTTTGACGACGCAACCTTTGAGCGCTTGCCGGAAGGCAACTGGAGCCTCCTGGTTCAAGCCGTCGATCACTATGTACCGTCTATCGCTGCACTAATGGATGAATTTGATTTCCTTCCCCGTTGGCGGTTAGACGACATCATGGTCAGCTATGCGCCGCCCGGTGGTAGCGTCGGCCCACATATCGACCAATACGATGTTTTCCTGTTACAGGCTAGCGGCCACCGGCGTTGGCAACTAGGCGGTAAGCAGCCAGACAACGCGCCCATTATCCAAGGTATCGATCTACGTATTCTTGAAACCTTTGAGATTGAAGCCGACTCTGACTGGACGCTATCACCGGGCGATATGCTGTATCTCCCCCCTGGTTGGGCGCACCACGGCGTTAGTCAAACCGACGACTGCATGACTGTTTCGGTAGGGTTTAGGGCACCCTCAGCGGATGAAGCCATCACATCCTACGCCGACTATCTAGGAGAGCAGCTCTCTGACTCCCACCGCTATAGCGATGCAGGCATGTCTCCTGCAAGCCAAGTGGGTGAACTAGATGATGCGGCCGTTGAACGTATGCGCCAGTTCGTGCTTTCCACCTTGGACAATCCTGAGCAAATAGCCCAGTGGTTTGGTCGCGTCATGACCCAACCGAAATACATTGACCAAGTAGCGCCCCTTGAAGTGCCAATGACGGAAGCTGACCTTGTTGCGCAACTACAACACGGTGAACCACTGTTTCATATGCCGGGTTCCCGCGTTGCTTGGCGAAGCGATGCCAACGGCACCACGCTCTTTGTCGACGGCGACGGACACTCCTGTTCAACTGAGTTAGCCAAGCGGCTTGCCGACCCATCGCCTATGTATGAAGACGTACTTGCCATTGATGGGGCAGCAGCGCTGATAACACAGTTAGTAAACACCGGAAGCCTAGGCTTTATGGGCGAAGAGGATGATGAGGAGTAGCTAGCGGTGTCGACGACAACCATTATTAACGGTGATTGGAGTACGCTAAAGGATATAGCTTCCGAGATCCGCCGCGTGGTGTTTATCGAAGAGCAGAGCGTGCCTCAAGAGGAGGAGTGGGATGGCCGTGACGAGGAGTGCAGCCACTTCATTGCCTATCTTGAGGATCAGCCAGTGGGGACTGCGCGACTGCTGCCCGACGGCCATATTGGGCGCGTCGCGGTACTCGATAGCGCGCGTGGCGCTGGCATTGGCTATCAACTCATGGAAGCAGCCATTCAGGCTGCTCGAGAAGCAGGCCATACCCATGTAGCGCTGAGCGCTCAATTGCACGCCCTCGCCTTTTACCAACGCTTGGGATTTGTGGCGCATGGTGGCACTTTTATGGATGCCGGAATACCTCACCGGGAAATGCTACTAACGCTGTAGTCGCTTTTTTTTGACTACGATTGTGATCAATCAATGAGAGCGCCACTGCTATGTGGCGCTTTTTTTTGCTCCATTTTCAGCCCACCTGACGAAAAACGACTACACAAACAGAGCGTTTCAGCACGCTCCTGTAGTTGAACTACAACCCCTTCTGCCCCCAAGTGACAATTGTTGAACCTGCCGTTCTCGTTGATAGTTATTGCACCGCAGCGTTATGGCGCAACATCGAAGTTAGCCAAACAGGAAACGCTGTAACCGACGTTTAAATAAGCGTCTCCACAATGATCACTCTCCGATGCGACGTTTGACTAAGAGACGTTTTGCTCAGAGACAATTGGCGTAGAGACAGCGCGTTAAATTTCGATAATGCTGAACACATCTTCGCAGGTGCAGCATAAGAATAAGCTAACTTGCGAAATAGCTATCATGACCCCGGAGGAAACAGCTTATGTCAGGACTGCTCGACGATATCAAAGCAATGGCCCAACTGCGCGAAGCTCAAGGCGGCAAATGGGAAGCGATCAAACCTGAATACGCTGCACGCATGCGTGCTCAGAACCGTTTTCATACCGGTTTGGATATTGCACGCTACACTGCAAAAATTATGCGTGACGATATGGCGGCCTACGACGCTGACACGTCTAAGTACACGCAGTCTCTGGGGTGCTGGCACGGTTTTATTGGTCAACAAAAACTGATTTCCATTAAAAAGCACTTTGGCACGACTAAGCGCAGTTACCTCTACCTGTCAGGCTGGATGGTAGCCGCCTTACGCTCCGAGTTCGGCCCACTGCCCGATCAGTCGATGCATGAAAAAACATCCGTCGCTGATCTGATCGAAGAGCTGTACACCTTCCTGAAGCAGGCAGATGCTTGGGAGCTTAACCACCTGTTCCGCGCCCTGGATGAGGCCAAAGAAGCAGGCGACAGCGCTCAAGAGCAAGAACTGATCAGCAAAATCGATAACTACGAGACACATATCGTACCGATCATTGCTGATATCGATGCCGGTTTTGGTAACGCTGAAGCGACTTACCTGCTGGCCAAGAAATTCATCCAAGCGGGCGCTTGCTGTATCCAGCTTGAAAACCAAGTTTCCGATGAGAAGCAGTGTGGCCACCAGGATGGTAAAGTCACCGTTCCCCACGAAGACTTCCTAGCCAAAATCAATGCAGTGCGTTATGCCTTCCTTGAGCTCGGCATCGAAGATGGCGTTATCGTGGCGCGTACCGACTCGCTAGGCGCAGGCTTAACCCAGAAAATCGCAGTGACTAACGAACCTGGCGATCTAGGCGACCAGTACAACAGCTTCTTAGATGGTGATGTCATCGAAAATGCTGGCGACATCAATAATGGTGACGTGGTTATCAAACAAAACGGTAAGCTGGTTAAGCCGAAGCGTTTAGCGTCAGGCCTCTACCAGTTCAAACCGGGCACTGGCGAAGACCGCGTTGTGCTTGACTGTATCACCAGCCTGCAAAACGGTGCTGACCTGCTGTGGATTGAGACCGAGAAGCCCCACGTCGGCCAAATTGCCAGCATGGTTAACCGCATCCGCGCCGTAGTGCCCGATGCCAAGCTGGTTTACAACAACTCACCGTCATTTAACTGGACGCTGAACTTCCGCCAGCAAGTATTTGATGCCTGGGAAAAAGAAGGCAAAGATGTTTCCGCTTACCAGCGTGACAAGCTAATGGGTGTTGAATACGACAACACTGAGCTTGGTCAGCTAGCGGATGAGTGGACACGTAACTTCCAACGCGATGGCGCTCGTGAAGCCGGTATTTTCCACCACCTGATCACGCTGCCAACTTACCACACAGCGGCACTATCGACTGACAACCTGGCTAAAGGCTACTTCGGTGATGAAGGCATGCTGGCCTACGTCGCAGGGGTACAGCGTCAGGAGATTCGTCAAGGCATCGCTACCGTAAGACACCAGGACATGGCTGGCTCTAATATTGGCGACGACCATAAAGAGTTTTTCCACGGCGACGCGGCACTTAAAGCCGGTGGTAAAGACAACACCATGAACCAGTTCGGCTAATCATTTAATTAGCACGACACAACAGGGGGCTTAGGCTCCCTGTTTTTTTATAAGCTAGCCTTACAACATCCCTCTCCTGATCAAGCATCGTAGTCACTTTTACACATTGCTTTCTTAATACTTGTCTACACTTTAATCCATGATCTTTCCTGTTGATGGCTAGTCAAAACTAGTCGCTTAGGTTATCTTTGGCGAACGCTGTTCTATAACTAGCTTACGTATTACCCCCGTTGCGGCTTAGCAGCCATGCGGGTCAAGACACACTGGAGGTTTGAATGAAACGTTTACTACCTATTGCAGCATTGAGCATTCTCACGCTGGCAGGTTGTGCCAACACTGCGCCTTATTCAGGTGATGTATACCGTGGCAATCAAGCGCAAACAGGCCAAAGCGTGACCTATGGCACCATCGTGGCGGTCCGTCCTGTACAAATCCAGGCAGACAGCCGTACAGGCAACCTGTTGGGCGGCGGTGGCGGTGCGGTCATCGGCGGCCTGCTGGGTAGTCAAGTTGGTGGTGGCTCTGGTCGTCAACTAGCAACCGTTGCAGGCGCATTAGGTGGCGCAATTGCCGGTACCGCAGCAGAAGACCGCGCTAACCGCATTAATGCGTTGGAAATGGAAATTCGTCGCGACGACGGCACAGATGTGATCGTGGTTCAAAGCGCAGACCGTCAATATCAAGCAGGCCAGCGTGTTCGCCTGATCGGTAGCGGCGCTAACTTAAGCGTAGCTCCTTACTAAGTTCGTCTTACCAAACGCTTCCTAGCCAGTAACACAGGTAGCGCCGTAATAGAAAAATGCCCGACCAAGCCTACTTGGTCGGGCATTTTTGTCGCCTTCGTTAATGGCTAACAAGGCATAAGTTAGTGAGCTACTTTATTGCTCGCCCAGCTTGCCAGCTTTGCGATTACCAAACCAATAATGGTCAACAGGATAACGACCAGAAGAATATCGACTGGACGAATCAACGTTGTAGCACCCAACACGGCTAATGCTGCCACCCATAAATAGCGGTTGTCGCCATGTGTTTTTAATACCTCAGGCAGCATTTTATCCAGCCCCTGACTGACACTGCTATCCCAGCGCTTGTTCGCAAAGTAGGCAATTAGCACAAAGGCGATAACCCAAATCAAGAAGATCGTCATAACCAGCTCCAGTGAATGTTGTCTAAAGGGGGAAAAGAAGTTGTCGTAGGGTATCCCCGGTTACCCCGTGGCGCAATAGCGCCAAAGGAGTGGGAGGAGGAAAAAGCCTGTTTACCCCCTGACAAGCAAGCTCTCACGCGTTACCATGTTGGGACATGCACTCACCGAAAGGTTATTAAATGCAAATTGCGCAAAACTCGGTTGTCGCGTTCCACTACACCCTGACCAATGATGCAGGTGAAGTGCTAGACAGTTCCGAAGGCCGTGAGCCGCTGACATATCTACACGGCGCTGGCAACATTATTCCGGGTCTGGAAAAAGAGCTCGAAGGCCGTGCCGAAGGCGATAAGCTGAACGTAAAAGTAACCCCAGAAGAGGGCTACGGTGAAGTTCAAGAACAGCTGATGCAAGAAGTACCTCGCGATGCGTTCCAAGGCGTTGAAAGCATTGAGCCGGGCATGCAGTTCCAAGCCCAGACTCAAGGCGGCCCGCTGATGGTTACCGTCAAGAAAGTTGAAGGCGACACTGTTGTAGTTGATGGCAACCACCCGCTGGCTGGCCAACATCTTAACTTCGATGTTGAGATTGCAACCGTTCGTGAAGCGAGCCAGGAAGAAGTCGAGCACGGTCATGTGCACGGCGAAGGCGGCGTAGAGCACTAAGTTGCTTAACGCGTGCTTATAGGGCGGCCTAGGGCCGCCCTTTTTAATGGGCGCTCCCCCGCTTTACTCCTCAGGAATAATCACCAACTGTCCATAGCGCACGCTACGTGATGATGTCACTTCATCAGAAAACTGCTTCAACGCGCTGCCCTGCCCCTTTAATAACGCCACTTCCAGACAGCTATCATGATTAATATGCACATGAAGCGTCGATAGCGTTAGATCATGATGATCATGAGAGTGTCGGGTTAAGCGTTTCGATAAGTCTCGCGCCGCATGATCGTACACATAGACAAGCGCGCCCATACACGGCGCTTCGGGCGCAACCTCCTCTTTGGCCTGCTTTAACCCACTGCGTGTTAAATCGCGTATCGCTTCTGAGCGGTTTTGGTAGCCGCGCGCATGCATCAATGCATCGACCTCGCTCAGCAGTTCCTCATCCAGCGTTACCGTTACCCGTTGCATATTCTCTCCTAAACTAACGCCGCAAGCGCGGTGCTGCCGTGACTTTCAGACCTTATAGTATGATGTTATTGTAAAAACATCATACGGTTGGTTTCTGGGGTGCCTCATGCGTCGTACTATCTTACTGGGTCTGGCGGCTACGTGCGTCGCGTTTAGCTCCCCCGCCATCAGCAAAGAGCAATTGGTGTTGGCAATCGGCGGAGAGCCCGAGCAGGGATTCGACCCACTGCTTGGCTGGGGCCAGTACGGTAGTCCGCTTTTTCAATCGACGTTGCTAACCCGCGGACGTGACCTTACACCCGAAGCCGGTTTGGCTACCGCGTGGACACTGTCAGAAGACCGACTCACCTGGATACTCACTCTGCGCGATGATGCCCGCTTTAGTGACGGCACACCGTTGACTGCCAAGGATGTTGCCTACACCTTTAATGCCGCAAAGCAAGCCGGTGGCCGGGCCGATTTAAGCGCACTGAACAACGCCAGCGCCATCGATAATACGACCGTGGAACTGTCTTTAAACGCGCCGCGGATTACCTTCATCGATCAGTTAATGACGCTTGGTATCGTTCCTGACGCTAACAGAGAAAACGGTTATCGCGAAGGGTACGGTAGACAACCGCTGGGCTCAGGCCCTTATCGGCTAGTCGAATGGCAAGAGGGTGAGCAACTAATTGTAGAGCGGAATCCCTATTTCCATGGCCCCATACCGGCCTTTGAACGACTGGTGTTTGTATTTACTGGCGAAGAGTCCACGTTAAGCGCGGCCCATGCTGGGCAGCTCGACCTTGCCGCTGTGCCACCAGCACTCGCCACCAATCTGCCAAGTCATATGCAGCGCATCGTCATGGAAAGCGTCGATAATCGAGGTATTTTGTTTCCTATGCAGCCTGCCGCAGGCGAGCAGGCCGCGTCTGGTGCGCCTATCGGTAACGATGTTACTGCCGATAGTGCGATACGCCGGGCGGTTAATCTTGCCCTTGATCGAAACACCCTCGTTGACGTCGCTCTTAATGGTTTTGGACGCCCCGCCTTTGGCCCAGCCGATGGGCTACCCTGGAGCCTGGATGACGAAGCCTTTGCAGCGCCCGACAGTGACCGTGCCAATGCGCTACTCGATGCAGCAGGCTGGGAGCGCCATGCCGACGGGCTACGCTATAAAAACGGCCAGCCCGCCCGTTTTCGCTTGACCTACCCTGCCAGCGACACCACTCGCCAACTGCTCGCCCAGGTAAGCGCCGAGATGGTACGCCCGCTGGGCATTGAGATGCAGCCGACAGGCCGTCACTGGGACGAAATACAGCGTGAAGCACTGCACCAAGACGCAATCGTCTTCGGCTTTGGCAGCCACAGCCCACAAGAGGTGTACTACCTATTTCATAGCCAGCACGCGGGATTTGGCTTCTATAACAGTGGCTACTACTCAAACGCGACAGTGGATGGCCACCTAGAAGCAGCTCAAGCGGCCGCAGGGGCAGAAGAAGCTAACCGCCACTGGCAAGCCGCCCAGTGGGATGGCAATACGGGCTATGGCTTTAGGGGCGATACTAGCTGGGCATGGATGGTTAACCTAGCCCATGTATATGCAGCCAATTCCTGCCTGGACCTTGGGGAATTAGGCATTGCGCCTCACGGCCACGGCTGGCCGATTACCGCCAACCTGCTTGAATGGCGCTGGACGTGCGATTGATCAACAGACTGGCAAGCCGTTTAATACGCCTTGCGTTGGTATTGCTGTGCGTCGCGATGGTGACGTTTGGGTTAGTCATGCTGTCGCCTATCGACCCAGTGGATGCCTATCTTGGCCCTCAAATGGCACAGGTAAGCCCCGAACAGCGCGCTCTGATCGCTGAAAGGTGGGGCTTTGATGCCTCGCCTGCCGTTCAATTTGGTCATTGGCTAAGCCAATTGCTAAGTGGCGAGTTAGGCTGGAGCCATATCTACAATCAACCGGTTAGCGAAGTTATCAGTCAGCGTTTCCAACGCTCTTTTATCTTGCTGGGTAGCGCTTGGCTAATGTCGTTGCTTGTTGGCTTTGCGCTGGGCGTCATCGCCGGTGCGAAAGAAGGCTCACCACTCGACCGGCTGATTAGTGGCTACGCCTATGTCACCGCCTCAACGCCTGCTTTTTGGCTTGGCATGCTGGCAGTGCTGCTATTCTCCGTTTATCTCGGCTGGACCCCGACCTGCTGCGCCGGGCCGGTGGGCGTACTCAACCAAGACGTTAGCATGCTGACTCGATTGCACCACTTAGTACTCCCAATGATGACACTGGCCCTGCTAGGCATCGCCACCATCACCCTTCACACCCGCGCACGCATGATAGCGCTGATGAACTCCGACATCGCCCTTCACGCTTTTGCCCAAGGAGCCAGCCGATCAGATATCGCCTGGCGTCATGGCCTACGTCATGCCAGTCTCCCGGCACTAACGCTCGCTTTTGCTTCGCTGGGAGAGTTGTTTGGCGGCTCAATATTAATCGAGCAGGTATTTGCCTACCCCGGCCTTGGACAAGCCACTGTTGAAGCAGGACTACGTAGTGATGTTCCGCTACTGCTTGGGATAGCGCTGTTTACCGCGCTGTTTGTCAGTCTCGGCAATCTGATCGCAGATAGCCTGTATCCACTTATCGACCCACGCATGGCACAGGAACAGCCATGAGGATGATCCAACCACGCTTAGCCGCCGCTGGCTATATTGGCCTTCTACTCATAGTGTTGGTTTTGCTGATAAGTAGCCCATGGTGGGCAGGTCATAGCGCGGCGCCAATGCAGTTTGATGCGCGCCTTATGCCACCGAGCACCAGCCATTGGCTAGGCACCGACGCTTTGGGACGCGAGCTATGGTCGCGAACACTGGCTGGGTTAAGGCTCAGCTTTTGGGTAGGACTAAGCGCTGCGCTACTCGGCACACTCATTGCGTTAACGCTTGCGACGCTGGCGACACTTTCAACCACGTTAGATGCGCTCGTTAGCCTGCTGATTGACACGCTGCTAAGCGTACCGCACCTGATATTACTACTCCTGTTAGCCTTTGCTTTAGGTGGTGGTACACAGGCAGTGATTATTGCCGTGGCGCTTACCCACTGGCCAAGTTTAGCCAGGATACTGCGGGCGGAGCTCTTTTCCCTACGCCATGCCCCCTATGTCGCTATTTCCCAGGCACTAGGAAAAAGCCGCTGTTATATTTTAGTACACCACTTACTCCCCCATTTAATTCCCCAGTGTATTGTTGGTGCGCTATTGCTGTTTCCTCACGCCATTCTGCATGAAGCCGCACTGACTTTTCTGGGCGTAGGGTTAGACCCAACCCAACCCGCTATCGGGGTATTACTCGCCGATGCTATGCGCTACTTAACCGGGGGCTTTTGGTGGTTAGGGGTATTCCCAGGCCTAGGGCTACTGCTGATGGTGCTATCGATTGATCGTTTAGCGGTGCAATTGCGTCGCGCTCTATAACGGGGGGAAGCTAGCATGCTGGATATTGAGAACCTGACGCTGCAATTGCCCTACTACAAGTACTGGTGGCGACGAGAGTGGACCACCTGCGTTGATAACCTGTCGTTAAGCATACACCCCGGTGAAGTACATGCCGTCATTGGTGCATCCGGCGCAGGCAAAAGCCTGCTAGCCTACACGATTATGGGATTACTGCCGGAAGCGGCAAAAACCAGTGGTCAGCTATTTTTTAAAGATACGCCATTGACCGCTGAGCGCCAGCGCCAGCTAAGAGGCCGCCAGCTGGCCCTCATTCCGCAATCGCTCAATGCCCTAGATCCCCTCGCTAGTAGTCAACGCCAAGTCAGTTGGGCGGCTCGCCGGGCAGGGCAAAGCAAAACCGTTGCTTGGCGCAGCGCAGAGCGCACACTAAATCATTATCAGCTCAATCATCACGCCCAGCGGGCATACCCCCACCAGCTTTCAGGCGGCATGGCGCGGCGTGTTTTAGCCGCCATGGCCCAAATAGGTAACGCTAGCCTGATTATTGCCGACGAACCAAGCGTAGGTTTGGACCCTCAACAGCGCGATCGTGTATTGGCCGCTCTAAAGGCGCTCGCGCTTGAGGGGAAGGCCGTCATGCTAATTACCCACGATTTGCGCCATGCGTTACCCATAGCCGACCATGTAACGATACTGCGCCAGGGAAAGTGCATTGAAGCCACCCCTGCCATTGCCTTTCAAGGCAATGGGGAACAGCTTAAAAGCACCTATGCCTGCGCGCTATGGAATGCTCTGCCCGACAACACCTTTAGTACTCAGGTACGTGCTAACGAAAGTGCCACCCATGCTGATGCCATCGACCTGCCTAAGGAGCCAACCATTGCTTGATGCGCGAAAAATCACCTTTGGCTTCCGTTCTCAAGCACCTCTATTAACGCAACTTTCGCTATCACTTGAACGGGGAGAATGGCTGGGGCTAAGCGGTGATTCAGGGGCAGGCAAATCTACGCTGGGAAAACTCTTGGCTGGCTTACTGCGGCCACAACAGGGTGAGATTTATGCCGACGATAAGCCATTACTCTCTCGTGGACTGCGGCCGGTACAGTGGCTGCCGCAATCACCGGAGCTTGCCGTCAACCCACGTTGGCGAGTAAAGAAAGTACTCTGCGAGGCATGGTGCCCTTCCGAATCATTAATACAGGACTTTGGCATCCAACCTGATTGGCTATCGCGTTTTCCAACTACCTTATCTGGCGGAGAATTACAGCGGGTATGCGTATTGCGGGCGTTAGCCCCAGGTGTGCGCTATCTGATCGCTGATGAAATCTCAACCATGCTCGATCCCATCACCCAAGTGGAGCTATGGCAGGCAATAAGAAAAGTTGCCGACCGCCACCAACTTGGCGTGTTAGTGATCAGCCATGACGCAGCACTGCTAGCGCGATTGTGTACTCGACGCCTCCATTTAGCCCAAGGTACGCTTAGCGCAGTTCACGACGCTCGAAGCGCCATAAACCAATGCTAATGATTAGCGTGACGCAAAGCAGTAGCCAAGACCCCACCGCTACGCCCTGCCACTGCGCCCAACGCCAAAATGGTTCTAGCCAGAATCCACCAATACTTGCCCCGAGGTAGTAAAACACTAAGTACAGCGCTGAGGCACTGCCCCTAGCACCTTGTGCATAGCGACCCACCCAGCTAGAGGCCAGGGAGTGTGCTAAGAAAAAACCAAACGCGTTAATGGTGAGACCAACAATAATCAGCGGCAGAGAATTGGCCAGCGTTACCGCCGTACCTAGCATCAAAATTAAGATGCCCACGCTCATGCAGCTCGCGGGTGAAAAACGTCCGGCTAATCGGCCTGATACCGTAGAGCCAAGCGTCCCCCCCAGATAGGTCAGGAAAATCAGCCCCAAGCTGCTAGCCGCTAATTGATAAGGCTCACCAGCCAAACGGAATGTGATATAGCTGTACTGATTGATAAAAATGAGAAAGTTAATTCCGCCCAGGCAATAAGCCGCCAACAGCACCGGCGTGCTCAAATGCCCAAGCAGATCACCGGCCGCTTGGCGAAATTTAAAACGCTTGGGTGTAAAGGCTCGACTATTGGGTAGCAGTCGCCAAAAAACCGCGCACCCGATTACCGTCATGATTCCTACCGCTAAAAATGCCGCCGAGGGGCCACCTAAGGTCGCCGCCCCACCGCCTACAATTCGGCCACTAATACCGCCCAGCGAATTGGCGCCGATATACAGACCAACCGCACTGAGCAAAGCGGGCTTTTCAAACTCATCTCCCATCCATGCAATCGCAACGGCTGGCAACCCGCCCAACACAAAACCCTGCAGTAAACGCAGCAATAATAAGCTTTCGAACGTAGGTGCAAACGCCAATGCGAGGGAGAGACCGCCTGCTAAGAGCAACGTGATGCGCATAATAGCCTCACGGCCAATCGCATCAGACAGGGGGCCAAATATGAGTAGCGCGAAAGCAAGGGAAAGCGTGGAGGCGGACATCAAAAAACTAACACCTAAGGTAGATACCCCATAGGTGTCCTTCAGCCCGGGGAGCAGCGGTTGCGGGACATATAAGTTGATAAAAACAAGGAACGACCCTAGGCAAAGAGCCGCAGTCGCGCGCCACCAGGCGCGCGTTCTAGCCTCGATCATATGATGTCCACACTAAGCAAAACTGATAGCAGACATTTACGGCATATAGCGGTTACTAAGCTGGGCTAAATTGGTCGGCTCTAGCGCGCGCCGAGACTGCCAATAGTAGCGCTGCCAGTAGCTGTTATCCAAACGAGAGATCATGACTCCCTTGGAAGAGGACGCGTGTAAAAAACGGCCATCCCCTACATAAATGCCCACATGGTTGTATCGACCTGGGGGGCGGAAGAAGACCAGATCGCCCGCCTGCAGCTCTTGGCGGTCGATCGGGCGTCCCTCATGTACTTGATCATAGGTAGAGCGTGGCAGCTCTAAATTAAATGTGTCACGAAACACATTTCTTACCAGAGCAGAGCAATCAATGCCTTGTTTCGAGGTGCCGCCAATTCGGTACGGCGTCCCCGCCCATCGCTGATGCTGCTCTAAAAGTGCTTGCCGAATGATCGTAGGTGGCGGCGTCTGAAGGCTACGCAGTTGGCCAGTGGCGTTACTGACCGGGGACATTGCGAGGTTTTCACCTTCTGCCAATCCCGGCAGCGCCATTGAGAAATAATTCTCGGGTGGCTCCATGCCCTGGCGTGAGGCGGAGCCCGCACAACCAGTTAAAACAGCGACAACAGCACAAACACTTACAACACGGACAGCGGTCACAGCGGGGTGTGGTGACGCAACCATGCGATTAACCTCGTAACAATAAAAATATTTAATGGGAATGAGGTATGAAAAAACTCATTTTTTTCAAACCCTGGACTATAAGCTAATTACCCTGTGCTTGGCGAGCTTCAATGCAAAATTCGCTGATCGCCCGGTAACGTATCGATATGTAGCGGCGCAAAGTGGCGCGGTTTATTACCAGGAAAATCAAGGCTCGCCCAGGGACCAGCCAGTATAGGGGCGCCACACAACCATGCGACTAACGCCTGCCGAAACCCAGCCAGAAAGCTTTCTCGCTCAGGTGTTTCGCCCATAAAAAACGAAAAACCGGCGTACATTCCCGCGGAGTACTCTTGCCAGCCAGAATAGTGATTAGCCGCCAGCTTATAAGCACGATCCAACACGTCGGCAAACGCTTGCCGGTCTAACCAACCAAGCTGGCGCGCCGCAATGGCGAGGTCGACTAATTGAGCAATGTCCCAGGCAGCCATATCTACATCGTTACAACCATCTTCATTACTTTGCACCCGACGCAGGCGGAGCAGATGATGGCGCTCCTCCTCGGCACAATCACCCGACTCTAAAATAGCGATTTCGGCATCTAAGCGATCAGGATTAAGTGTGTAGGGCGCATAGTTAATCTGGTACTCCTGACGATCCCCAGATTCGAGCATGAAGGTCAAGAATTCCTGCATGTCATCAGCACTGGTCAGATGATAATGGCTTTCCACCCATTCACGGATATCAGCGCACTCTCTAGGGCTTTCCACTTGAGGCTCACTCCACACAGCGCTATTAAGCGGCCCAACCAGCGACATGGCCGTAAAATGACTTAGCGTTGGCCGTTCACCAGGTTCACACCACGCATCAGGATGCCAATTCAACCAATGGAAAAGACTGCCGGGATCCTCTAAGTGCCAGGCAATTTCATTAATTAATGAATCGTGCTCCGGCTCTGGTAAGCAGCTTTCCCAAGCAAACCATGCTTCAAGCAAACGCTTTGGTGTGGCATAAAAGCGACACAGGCAACTACGCAAAGCGCTGGCATGCGTCATCAGTGGTTCACGCTCAAAGAGGCTGCTGTCCAGCACCATATGTAAGTAGAACGCGAACTTCTCTGCCATATGAATAGTGGCAGCATGACGGCTAACCCCTTTTACTGCATTACGCTGCTTTAGCTCGTCAGGCGTAGGCTGACCAAACGGCGTCTGCGATGGCGGTATAACGCCATGAACGGCGTCTGCGGCAAGCTGATTAAGATGGTGCGCCTGGGCCGGTAGCCAATAGCGCACCAACGCTTGGTGCCCCTCATCAGCATGCAGGTCTAACGAATCCTGAAGGTAGACCGCCGCCTCGGCTCGGCGCTGCTCTGAAATAGGCGCTGATGGATTCAACTGGCGCAGCATTACATCCGGTTCTCGCACGCTGGCCAGGGCCAGTAACCAATGATGGGAAGTATTTCTCCACTGTTTAATGCGTTCACGAGACGCGCTCAGCGTTGGCTCATCCAGCAGCGAGCTTAGTGGACATTTCCACGGACTATGAGGCGCCTGCGTCAGGAGCTTATGCCGTGTACTCGGCGTCATACCACGCCGATCGACCCCTTCAAACAAACTTTGGCCTCGCATATAGGCTTTCAGCACCGCGTACCAATCATGGTAACGACGGCTTATTAAGTCAGCCGCATGCGCTGCGAGATCATCAGCCTCCGCTTGGCTTAACCAGCCACAGCAAGCGCCCGCCCACGCCAATTCAACCAGTCGTAGCCAATCCCAAGCGGCCCACTCCAGTGGCTCACCTTGGCTGACGAATGTAGTCAACACCGGTGCATAAGGGGCATCTGCAACAGCACCCCGCTGCCACTCTTGGCGCTGAGCATGATCCATAGTGAGCAGTTCACGGGCTTCGATATCCCAGCTCTGCCGCTCCCCCTGGGCGCTTAACCACAGCATCACTTCAAGCAACTGATCACGATCATGAACCTGCCAGATACGTGCTAGCCATTCAGGGGCGTCTGGCCAGTCAGCAGAACTTGCTGGGTAACTGAGCACAGAGCGAAACAGCGCACATAGACGCCACGGCTGTGCTGATTGGCTCTCTGGCCATAGCGCCTGGGGTTCAGGTAATCGTGCCAGTGCGGCGTCAAGAACTTGCCAAGTGATGCCTTCGCCTTCACTTTCTAAATCCGCTAGCGCCTGACAAGCGTCAATAAAGCGATCATCCGCGCCGGTTTCCCACCCTTTCACGCCAAGCGCTCGGCGCAGGTCGGAAAGCCAAGCGCGCAGATCGCTGTAATCAGACGTAATACGAAGGGTAATATGATGCGCCCACGTTTGCGCCTGAGATTGTGTCAGCCAGCCTGCCGCGCCTGCTAGCGCTGCCCACTCTAGCGCCCCCAATAGTCGATCAGCTTCACCGGCTGGGGCATCCAGCGCAAAAAAGAGCTGATCAGCCAACTCGCCACGGTGTGCAATACCCAGCTGTAGCAGACGTTGTTCGGCCGCTCCCGCATCCACCGTCAGCGGATGCGGCGTAAAGGCCCAATCACACAGCACAAGCTGTTGAGCCCACCAGGCATTCAGTGCATCGGCCAAAAGACACCTCTAAGAAACAGGAAGCTATTAATGAAAATAAAAAAGAGTGAGCAGCCTACACAATAAGGCCGCTTAAAATAAAAAGAGACGCCGTTGTAACGACATCGTCAAAATGGCATTGCTAAGAGGGCATAGTGTAACGGAAAGTGGCGCGCAGGCCGATAGCGATGAAACGTTAAAACGAGGCAAAAAACGAGCACCTAAAACAGCACTGCCCGGCGCAGGGCCGGGCAGCAAATAATGCACTAGGTTGGCTATGCTAAGCGCTTTTAACTTTACTGATTATCCATAACAACACGACTGCACCGACGGTTGCGGTCACCAACGAACCGATAAAACCGCCCGCTTGCAGACCTAACAGGCTAAATAAAAACCCGCCAAGCACTGCGCCAACAACACCGACACCAATATTGCCCAAAATACCAAAACCACCGCCACGCATGATGTTGCCAGCGATCCAGCCAGCCAAACCACCAATAATCAACCACGCAATAAAGCCCATAGTGCCTCCTTGATGTTCACTTTCGTCAGGGTTTTACCTATAACATCTTAACTGCAACGTTTTATCCGCAGTGTTTTACGTATAACTGTTGCTTGTCCTACCATAGCACACGGCGCTACTGTCCTGCCCATTTGATCCCCTTCCTTACAAGGAAACCCTATGATTCCCGATTCTCTCAAGCAATTACTGTCCGATGTAGACGGCCACCAGCAGGTAACCTGGCAAGGACGCGACATAGCGCTGTTCAAGATGGCTTGGGGAGAAATGGCCATTAGCCTACAGGGCGCACAAGTGCTGCATTTTGAACCCGCTGACGACACCGGCTGGCTTTGGGTTACCCCCACACCGCAGGCGCTTCCAGGTGCGATCCGTGGTGGTATTCCCCTATGCTGGCCCTGGTTTGGCGACGAACGCTATGCCGATGAAAGCCCTGACCGTAACGGCCCTTTTCACGGGCTTGCTCGTCACGCTCAGTGGCGTTTAGACGCGATTGATGACCATGCTGAAGGTATTGAAGTGCATCTCTCTCCTATCGAGCGTCTACATAGTCAGCTAACCGCTCGCGTCGTCATTCAAGCGAATGCCCAACGCTTGAACGTCGAATTGATTAGCGAAAATATTGGCGAAGTACCGGTCAAAATCAGCGGGGCGCTACATACCTATTTGGCGGTTAGTGATGTGCACCAGTGCCGCCTGGAAGGGTTGGCCGGCGCACGTTATTTAGACAAACTGCGCGGCTTTGGCGAAGACCAACAACAGGGTACGCTGGCTATTCGCGGCGCCGTCGACCGTATTTATCACACCAATGAAGCCGTACTGTTGAACGATGGGCAGCGCACGCTGCGTATTGCCAAACAATCCAGCGACTCCACCGTGGTGTGGCACCCAGACAGCGATTTGCCCAGCGATACGCCAGCCGACGCGGCACGTCACTTTTTTTGCGTTGAAGCTGCTAACACCCGCCTCGATCCAGTATGGCTAGTCCCCGGCGCACAACACCTACTAGGTACGACATTAAGCCGCGGTTAATCCTCGGTTCATCAAGGCTTTGTTATCATCAAAGCAATTAATGTTTTTAAGGGAGACATAATGGATCCACAGCAATGGCTGGAGGCTGCCACCTTTGCCTTTAACCTGATCGGCATGGTGGTATGCTTAGTTGGCTTAACACTTGCGCAAAAAATGCAGCGCCGCTGGCCAGGGTATAGCGTCGCTGTGGTTGGGTTTATCATCGCCACCCTACCCATGCTTTCCCAGGTTGTACTAATAAGGAATTGATAGGATGCGCCAGCCGTTAAGTCGCGAACTGAGCAATTTATTAGAGCGAGGCCGTGACCGGCAATTAAGGCTGGCGGTAACGGGGCTGTCTCAGGCAGGGAAAACCGCGTTTCTAACGTCTCTGGTTAACCAACTGCGCCACGCTGGGGTAGAGGCTCAACTAGACTTGTTACCCGCCGCCCGTGAAGGGCGTTTGCTGGGTGCGCAGCGGTTGAACCAGCCTGACCTTGGCGTGCCGCGTTTCCCCTATGATCCTGGCATGGCGGCGCTACGTGCTACGCCGCCGCGCTGGCCCGAACCCACCCGTGGCATCAGTGAACTGCGCTTACAGCTACGCTACCGCCCTGCCCAACAGGGCTGGTTCACCCCAGATATTGCCCACTTAACCCTCGACTTGTTCGACTACCCAGGCGAGTGGCTGCTGGATTTACCCCTGCTACAGCACGATTTTTACAGCTGGTGCCAGGCGCAGTCACTGCATGAAGGGCCACACCGGAAGGTGTTATTCAGCGAATGGCTAGCGGAGGCTGAACAATTAGACCCTGCCGCCGAGGCTGATGAAGCTAAACTGGCAGCGCTCGCAGATGCCTATGCCCAAGGTCTTCGCCGGGCTAAACAGGCAGGCTTTTCCGATCTTCAGCCAGGACGTTTTTTGCTCCCTGGCGAGCTAGATGGCGCGCCAGTACTGCAATTTTTTCCGCTACCTGAATTAAATGCACCAAAAGAAACCCTGGAAGCACTACCTGATACTAGTATTTACGCCACCTTGGCCGCGCGCTTTCGCTACTATCAGCAGCAAGTGGTACGGCCCTTTTATCGTGACCATTTCCGTCGTTTCGACCGTCAGATTGTGCTGGTCGATGTGCTTGGTGCGCTTAATGCCGGGCCGGAACGCTTTGAAGACCTTTCCCATGCGCTGCGCCAACTGATGCAAAGCTTCGATTACGGCAAGCGCAGCCTGTTAACGCGTCTATTTGCGCCGAAAATAGACCGTCTGGCCATTGCTGCAACTAAAGCTGATCACGTGACGCCCGACCAGCACGGCAATGTTGTGCAACTGCTGGAGGCGTTACTCGCTGAGCCGCTTAAAGACCTGCGCTTTGCCGACATTCCGGTGAAGGCACTGTCACTGGCAGCCATACGCGCCACTGAAGCCCGTGAAGTGCTCCACGAAGGCAAACGCACCCCCGCACTAAAAGGCACTACCCTGGAAGGTGAAGACGTACTGGTCTACCCGGGTGACGTGCCAAACCGCCTTCCGAAACCCGACTTTTGGCAGCAGCAAGGCTTCGACTTTCCCAGCTTTCGCCCCATGTCTATTGACAGCGAAGCGCTTTCACACATCCGCATGGACGCCGCTATCGACTGGCTGATTGGAGATAAATTGATATGAGTAATCCTCAGCCGCGCCGGGATTTTCAAACAGAAGAAGCACCCGCCCCCAACCCCGAACAGTTGCGGCAGCGTGAAAGCTTTGCCGCGACTGAATCGCATCAGCCGCTGACTCTCCAGGCAGACATCAAAGCACTTCCGGAAGCGAGCCTGAGCACACCCCGAAAGCGCCGTTGGGGGTTGATGTTTGCCCTGGTCGGCGGTGCTACGTTGGGCAGCGTAGAACTGGCCACCGGCATTCCAGACGCCTTTTCCCAGTCACAGTGGATGACCATGGCTTGGCAGCTGTTTGGCATTAGCTTGATTGGTTTAGGCGGCTTGTCGTTGTTGAAAGAGCTTGGCCGTCTGCGCCGCTTAAAGCGCCATGACCGATTACGCCATGACCTCGCCGAGCTGCCACAGCGCTCTACCAAGCAAGCCCAATCCATGGCAGAGCAGCTCAAGCGCCAGCTAAAACTGAGCGACGATGATCCTCATTGGCAGGCATTTCAACGCGCCTGCCAGCCCCACCATAGCGGTGAAGAGATACAAACACTGCTGCGCTACCACCTACTGGCACCCCGCGACCGCGAAGCCCAACGCCTGATTACCCGTATGTCTGGCGAAACGGCCATTATGGTGGCTATCAGCCCACTTACATTGGTGGATATGGCACTGGTGGCCTGGCGCAGTCTTGCCATGGTCGACAGACTCTGCCGCCTTTACGGACTTGAGCTTGGTTACGCTAGCCGTCTACGACTGTTTCGCAATGTGCTGCATAACATGGCTTTTGCGGGAGCCAGTGAACTGGCCACTGACGCCAGCATGGATATGCTTTCGCTTGATTTGGCAGGCAGGCTTTCCGCCCGTGCGGGCCAAGGCTTGGCCACAGGCCTACTGAGCGCCCGTTTAGGGCTACGCGCCCAGCGTCTATGTCGCCCGGTGGCCTTTACGGATGAAGAGCAACCCAAGTTGGCCGATCTACGCCAAGACCTGTGGAGGCAAATCAAACGGCTCGATAAAGAGCCCGTTGCACAAGATCGTTAAACGGGATGGTTCGAGGCGATCCAATCGAGAAACGTGCGTTTGCCAGCCCCATTGTCATTTGGGTTGGCATCAATGATGCCGTAACCATTAGGCGTCGCCAGACTGAGATGCTTCAGTCCGACCAGCATGCCACGCTCGAGCATGTCTTCGACTAGCCCTCTCCAACCCAGCGCTACGCCTTGCCCTGCAATCGCCGCTTGAATCAACAGCGTATAGTTATTGAAATCCAGTTCGGAAGATTGCCCATAAGGCGCCCCACCCATTTGCTTGAAGTATGTCGGCCAATCCAGCCAGTGCTGCCGTTGATCAGCGGTAAGGGTCAGCAGGGGGACTTCAGCAAGCGATGAGAGCTGTTCCAAAGGGCCGTACTGTTTCAAAAAACCAGCACTACAGACGGGAAAAACCTCTTCCTGAAACAATGGAGAAGCGTTTTTCATCCCCCGTTCATCACAGAACATAATGGCCACATCGACCTCTTGCCCTCTCCAATCAAAGACTTCCTGGCTAGTTAAAATGCGCACGTCGATATTGGGGTGCTGCTGCCGAAATATCGGCAGCCGCGGCATCAGCCAGTAAGCAGCCAACGAAAAATCGGTCAAAATATTGACGTGCGGATTATGCCGGCGATGCTGCAGCCGTTCGATCGTTTCCTCGATGATCGAAAATCCCTCCTGAACACTGGCAAACAGCGCATGACCAGATTCGGTCAGTCGCACGCCACGGTATACCCGGTCAAAAAGCCGCAAGCCAAGCTCTTCTTCCAACGCCCGAACCTGCTGGCTGACCGCCGACTGGGTCGAACGCAGTTCATGAGCTGCTGCAGTAAAGCTCAGATGTCTGGCTGCTGCCTCAAAGACTCTCAATCCATTCTGCGACACCCTTTTACCCGCCGCTGACATTAGCTCACCTAATGGGAAACATTAAAAAATAGCCAGTTTACAGCATAACGGATTAGCAGAGAGACTGGTTAAGAATTGATACGCGCCACGACCTGGAGTTTCTGCACATGACTGCTCGACAACCTAACATTCTCTTTCTGATGGCCGACCAGATAGCAGCCTCAGCGATGCCCTTCCACGGCCACCCCATCGTAAAGACTCCCCACCTCTCACGATTGGCAGACGAAGGGGTAGTGTTCGACTCAGCCTACTGCAACACCCCGCTGTGCGCGCCATCTCGTTTTACGCTGATGGCCGGTCAATTGCCGTCACGCATTGGAGGTTATGACAATGCCGCTGATTTTCCAGCGGACACTCCCACTTTCGCCCATTATCTACGCGATGCTGGTTACTACACCGCCCTCACCGGCAAGATGCATTTCTGCGGCCCTGACCAGTTGCATGGTTTCGAGGAACGGCTGACCACCGACATCTACCCGGCCGACTATGGCTGGTTTGTCGACTGGGAAAACTTTCATGAACGGCCTAGCTACTACCACAATATGTCGTCGGTGATTCAGGCGGGGCCATGCGTGCGCTCCAACCAGCTCGACTTCGACGATGAAGTCGCTTTCCGCGCTAAGCGCTTTCTTTACGATTATGCCCGCAATGGCGAGCAGCGTCCCTTCTGCCTGACCGTTTCAATGACGCACCCACACGACCCTTACACCATCCCTAAGGAGTACTGGGACCGCTACCAGCACGACGCCATCGACATGCCACGGGTGCCCTATTCACGAGAGCTGATGGATCCACACTCCAAGCGGCTGCGTCATGTTTACCAGTGCGATGAGGGCACCATCAACGATGAGCAAATCCGCAACGCGCGCCATGCTTATTATGGGGCGCTAAGCTATGTCGACGATCAAATCGGTGACGTGCTTAAAGCGTTGAAGGAGACTGGCCTCGATGAAAACACCATCATTGTCTTCTCCGGTGATCACGGTGATATGCTCGGCGAGCGCGGCCTGTGGTACAAGATGAGCTGGTTCGAGGGCTCGGCACGCGTGCCAATGATTATCCATGCGCCACAACGCTTTACTCCAGGCAGGGTGCGTGAGTCGGTGTCGACCATGGATCTGCTGCCAACGTTTGCCGAACTAGCCCACGGTGGAAGTGCACCGGAGTATGCCGTGCCGATTGATGGTCGCAGCCTCTTGCCGCACCTGACGGGTAACGGTGGTCACGACGAGGTAATCGGCGAGTATCTTGGCGAAGGGGCTATTGCACCGCTACTAATGATTCGTCGCGGTCGTTACAAATTCGTCCACACTGCACCAGACCCAGATCAGTTATTCGATCTCGAAGCTGATCCGCTAGAGCTCAACAATCTCGCCGAAAGCCCTGCTTATCAGGAATTATGTAAGGAGTTTCGCAATGAGGTCGCCAGTCGCTGGGACTATGAGCAAATGCATAATGAGGTGATTGCCAGTCAACGGCGCCGCAAACTGGTTTCGCGGGCCCTTAAGCAAGGCAAAGTGACGCCATGGGATTATCAGCCTACTTTCGATGCCAGTACCCAGTATATGCGTAACAACATCGACTTGGACGACCTAGAGCGTCGAGCACGTTTATCAGCCACCGCCTCCGTAACAAACAACCGTTGATTCATCATTTAACCACTACCACCCTAAAATAAAGATGATAAGACGGCGGATGCGCCCATTATTAATAATAAGGGAAATTCTATTATGAGCACTAAAAGCGACCCTGAGTCGCCGCCTATGGCTAGTGATATGCAAACCGACTACGTGGTCGGGCAGGATAATATCGAGGGGAGCTTTGGCCCCATCGGATTTGATATCCATAATCGCGTTTTTGCTGTATCCGCCCTTTCTTCGGTCGTGTTTATTATCCTTACGCTGCTATTTCCTGAACGCGCAGGGAGCATTTTTCAGTCGATCGTCGCTTTTTCCACGGGAACCCTGGACTGGTATTTCATGATCCTGGTGGATTTCTTTATTCTGTTTTGCTTGGCACTCGTGGTCTTGCCTTATGGATCAGTCAGGCTAGGGGGGCCTGACGCTCGCCCGGATCATAGCTATCTTTCTTGGTTTGCAATGCTGTTCACTGCTGGCATTGGCATCGGCTTACTGTTTTTTGGCGTTCTAGAGCCGGTTTATCACGCCAATGTTTCGCTGCCTTTAGGTATTACGTCGCCCTTCGGAAGTGACGGAACACTGAACCCAGACGCTATTGCTGATGCTAGTGCCATGGGGCTTGCGGGCACCTATCTTCACTGGGGGCTGCATGGCTGGGCAGTGTATGTTGTGATGGCTCTTGCACTGGGCATTTTTACCTATAACAAAGGCCTGCCATTTTCGATACGTTCAGCATTTTTTCCAATTCTGGGCGAACGTGTTTGGGGCTGGTGGGGTCATGCCATCGACATTCTGGCAGTGTTTGCCACCCTCTTCGGACTGGCCACATCCCTTGGGCTTGGCGCACAACAAGCGAATGCGGGGATGAACTTCGTCTTTGGCATGGAGGTAAACACCACCACCCAGGTGATGGTCATCGTGCTGGTAACGGCAGTCGCGCTAGTGTCAGTATGGCGCGGACTAGAGGGCGGCTTAAAGAAGCTGTCTGAATTCAATATGATCCTGGCCGTATTGTTTTTCTTCTTTGTATTGTTTGCCGGCCCTACGTTGATTGCGCTAAGCGGTTTTATGTCCGGGCTTGTCACCTATGTTGCTGACTTCCTGCCTCTATCTGCCCCTTTCGGCCGTGACGATGATGCCTACCGTCAATCCTGGACTATTTTCTACTGGGCGTGGTGGATCAGTTGGGCACCTTTCGTCGGCATGTTTATCGCCCGCGTGTCACGAGGCCGTACAGTGCGAGAGTTCGTGCTCTGTGTGCTGCTTGTTCCCAGCTTGTTCATCTTTATTTGGATGGGCGTCTTTGGCGCTACGGCGTTAGATCAGCTCTACGCAAACCCCGCCAGCAGCTTGGTTAAAGAGTATGTTATCGACAACTACAGACCTGAATTATCGCTATTTGGCATGCTTAATGAGCTGCCTCTGACAGGTATTATGTCCACCTTAGGTATCGTGTTGGCACTGATATTCTTTGTTACCTCGTCAGACTCGGGGTCTTTGGTGATCGACACTATCACGGCCGGCGGAAAAATTGACGCTCCCCGCCCACAGCGCATGTTTTGGGCAATTGTTGAGGGGCTTATCGCTATCGTACTGCTGATTGGTGGCGGCTTATCAGCGCTTCAGGCAGGCGTGACAGCAACGGCCATTCCATTCTCAATTGTTATGCTGCTGATGTGCTACTCGATCATTAAAGCGCTTAATGGCGAGTTAAAGCATATGCGCCGCTAACGAGGACATTAGGACGATAGTAAAGAGCCTCTGCTAACATCAGCAGAGGCTCTTTACTTATCAGTACGACATAACACTAACGCTTCAAGCCAAGCGCTGTTCAGTCTCGGCATCAAACAGCACGGCGCGGGCCATATCGACGCGTAGCGACAAGCGTTCGCCGGGGGCAATTGCGCATTTAGGCCCTACCCTAGCGGTGATTTCCTGCTCTCCCAGCGGCAGGCGTAGCAGAATATCAGCACCTGTCGGCTCAACGACGCTTACCTTGGCCTCCATTAATGTCCCTTCCGCCTGCTCGCTCAGCCGAACATCCTCCTCGCTGAAGTGTTCTGGTCGCAGCCCAAGAATAATTGGCTTATTCAGCTGTTCCACAAGCCCCGCTGCGTTGCGTCCAGAGGGCCATGGCAGCAAGAGATCGTCTTCATCAGGGGTGGCAATACGTAGTGCATAGCCATCGTCCGCCGCCTCTAGCGTCGCGCGAATAAAGTTCATCGATGGTGACCCCATAAAGCCTGCGACGAACATATCGACCGGGTTGTTATACACCTCATCGGGGCTACCAAGCTGCAGGATATTGCCATCACGCATCACCGCAATGCAGTCGGCCAGGGTCATTGCTTCAACTTGGTCATGGGTGACGTAAACAATTGTGGTGCCTAAGCGCTGGTGGAGCTTTTTAATCTCGGTACGCATATCCACCCGCAGCTTTGCGTCCAGATTTGATAGCGGCTCGTCAAATAGATACACCTTGGGTTCACGGGCCAGCGCCCGCCCCATGGCCACCCGCTGACGCTGGCCACCCGAAAGCTGGGCAGGCTTACGTTCAAGCAGGTGGGAGATTTGCAGCAGGTCGGCCACGCGCTCTACGGCACCGACCCGCTCGGCTTTGGGCACCTTGCGCATTTCCAGCCCAAAGCTGATGTTTTGCCGTACGGTCATGCTGGGATAGAGCGCGTAGGACTGAAACACCATGGCAATATCCCGTTCAGCGGGCGTGCGCCAAGTGACGTCTTCGCCGTCGATATAGATATTGCCGCTAGTCACTGGCTCCAGCCCGGCGATGGCATTCATCAGCGTGGATTTACCACAGCCAGATGGCCCCACCAAAATCAGGAACTCACCGGAGTCAATCGAAATACTGACATCTTTCAGCACCCGCTCGCTGCCGAACTCTTTGCGCACGTTGTGAATTTCTAACGCTGCCATAATGAAAACCCCATTGTATAGCGACTGACAAACTCCACTTAGTTGGATCGGTCAAAAGCAGCCCGTAGCGGGGGTCTTTCGCCATGGATGGCGAAAGTAGCGCCCATGGATGGGTTCACAGCGCCCCCGCCGAGGGCTGCTTCTGACCGTCTAGAAATGGTTGCTGCCATTCACTTAGTTGTTATTAGCCTTTCACGGAGCCTGCCGTCAGCCCGCGCACGAAATACTTTCCGGCCAGCACATACACCACCAGAGTTGGCAGCGCTGCAATCATCGCGGCGGCCATATCGACGTTGTACTCACGCACACCGGTGGACGTATTGACCAAATTGTTGAGCGCCACCGTCACCGGCTGGGTGTTGTGAGCCGAAAACGCTACGCCAAACAGGAAGTCATTCCATATCTGGGTGAATTGCCAGATGACTGACACCACAATAATCGGCGCGGAAACCGGTAATAAAATGCGCCAGAAAATACGGAAGAACCCAGCGCCATCCAGCTTCGCCGCAGAGACCAGCTCGTTAGGAATTCCGACGTAGAAGTTGCGGAAGAACAGCGTGGTGAAGGCAATGCCAAAAACCACATGCACCAGAATAAGCCCTGCACGTGAGCTGGAAAGCCCTAACCAGCCCAGGGTTTGTGCCATTGGCAGCAGCACTACCTGAAACGGGATAAAGCAGCCAAACAGCATCAGCGCAAAGACCAACTCAGAGCCTTTAAAGCGCCATTTGGTCAACGCATAGCCGTTTAACGCCCCGACCATAGTGGAAATCAGCACTGCAGGAATCACAATCGCAAAGGAGTTCCAAAAATAACCGCCGACACCTTCACAGCGCATACCGGTGCACGCTTCTCCCCAGGCTTTCGTCCAGGGCTCAAGGGTTGGATTTTGCGGCAGCGACAGTAACGTCCCCGCACTTATCTCGCTCAACGGTTTGATAGAGGTCATCAGCATGACCACCAGCGGCAGGATATAAAACAGCCCCGCCACAATAAGTACGCCATAAAGCACGGCACGCAACAGCCGTGCGGCGGGCGTTTGCCGACGAATCACGTTAGCCATGTTTACGGCTCCTTAGTTCGGAATAGAGATAAGGAATCAAGATGGCCAAAACACCGCCTAGCATTAGCATGGCGCTGGCGGAGCCGAGCCCGATTTGGGCACGATTAAAGGCATGGGTGTACATAAAGGTAGCCGGTAGGTCGGTGGCATAGCCGGGCCCGCCGCCGGTTAGTGCTACCACTAAATCAAAGCTCTTAATCGCAATATGGGCCAGAATCATCACCGCGCTGAACACCACCGGGCGCAGGCACGGCATCACCACCCGCCAGTAAATGCGCGGCAGGCTAGCACCGTCTAACTGAGCCGCTTTGACGATGCTGTCATCAATGCCCCGCAGCCCTGCCAAAAAGAGTGCCATCACAAAGCCCGACGCCTGCCAAACCGCGGCAATCACCAGGGTATAAATCGCCATATTCGGATCAACGATCCAGTCGAAGCGAAACGACTCAAACCCCCAGCTTTGCACCATCGCCTGGATGCCCAACTGGGGATTCAGCAGCCACTTCCACACCACCCCCGTAACAATAAACGACAGTGCCATGGGGTAGAGATAAATCGTACGCAGCGCGCCCTCTTGGCGAATTTTTTGATCCAGCAAGATTGCCAGCAGCGCGCCAATCACCAAACAAATCACAATAAACAGCACGCCAAACAGCATCAGGTTGGTAGAGGCCACCCACCAACGTTCATTGGTCATCAGTCGCGTATATTGGCCAAAACCAACAAAGTCGTAGCTTGGCAGCATGCGCGAGCTGGTTAGCGACAACACAAAAGTCCACAGCATAAAGCCGTAAACAAAAAACAGAGACACCGCAACAGAAGGGGCAAGTACCAAACGGGGCAGCCAAGCTTGAAGCCAGCCGGACGCCGTCGGCCGCACTGGAGTGCGCGTCGTGGGTTCGCTCATGAGATAATTCCTCGCCAGTCAGCCGCTAGCGCCACCGTTGCGGCAGCGCTAGTTACGTTACTTATTAAAAGTACGCGGTGGCTTAAAAAGAGGCGGTTTTAGCCGCACTCACCAACCGTTCGGCGGCTTCTTCGGCAGGCATATTGGGATCGTTGAAGTAGTTGGTCACGACATCAAAGATCGCGCCCTGGACATCAGCGCGTACCGCCATCCCGTGAGCCATGCTGGGCACTAAACCGCCTTCATCAGCGGTGCGTTGAAAGTCAGCAAGCGACTGCTGAGCACAGCTATCGAACTCACTCATATCTAGATCGGGCCGCGCAGGAATAGAGCCTTTGGCAAGGTTAAAAGCTTCTTGGAAGGTTGGTTCTAATACTAAACGGGCCAAGGTTTGCTGGGCATCACGCTCGGCGTCGTCAGTAACACGAAACATGGCCAAGCTGTCGATATTAAACGTGAACGCATCTTCCGTGCCAGGGGCTGCAGCGCACAGATAGTCCTCACCGGCGGCGAGACCTGCGGCAGTGAACTCTCCTTTGGCCCAGTCCCCCATCAGTTGAAAGCCTGCGACACCTTCAATCACCATCGCGGTGGCAATGTTCCAATCGCGGCCGGACATGCCCTCATCCATCAGCTCGCGCAGGCGTTTAAAGTCTTCTAGCGCGGCAATCATCTGCTCCCCACCCAAGGCTTCGGGGTCTAGTTCCACTAGCGCTTGCTGGTAAAACTCGGCTCCCTGGCTACCCAATACGACACTTTCAAATACCGTGGCGTCTTGCCACGCTTGACCACCATGGGCTAGCGGTACAAAACCAGCTTCGCGAATAGCTTCACCGGCAGCAAATAGCTCTTCAAGCGTGGTAGGCATTTCAACGCCTGCCGCTTCTAGTACATCAGGATTAGCCCATAGCCAATTAACTCGGTGCACGTTCGCTGGGACGGCAACATATTGGCCGTCGTAGCGCATAATATCGGCAACCGTCTCGGGCAGTAGGTCGTTCCAGCCTTCAACGGTGGCGACGTCGTCTAAATCGCCCAACAGGCCAAGCTCGCCCCACTCTTGAATTTCAGGCCCTTTGATTTGTGCGGCGGAAGGCGGGTTGCCCGACATTGCACGAGACTTAAGTACCGTCATAGCGGTTTCACCACCGCCCCCGGCCACAGCAAAATCCTGCCAGCCATAGCCTTCGGCTTCCATTAACTCTTTGAGGACGTTTGCTGCACGGGCCTCACCGCCGGATGTCCACCAGTGCAATACTTCCACTTCGTTGGCTTGGGTGGTACTGGCCGCCATGCTGGTGCCAGCCGCCACGGCTAATGCGAATACGGATTTTTTAAACGTAGGCACGTTAAATACGGGCATATTGATACTCGGCATGAATAGCTCCTACTGTTGTTATTGTGCTGTTGCTTGGTGCTTATGAAATGTCGCAGCTGATGATCGACTGAACGACTCACAGCAGAGTACGCCACCCAGGCACACAACGGGAGTTACCGAGTCCTGCATAGTCTTGGCAATTTATTAATAGTGTTAGGGTTTTATTACAAGCCAGTAACACTCGTTTGGCGCGGTAGCGTTAACGTGGCCACTAACCCACCTGCCGAGTGATTCGATAAGACGATATCGCCCCCATGGGCACGGGCAATATGCCTGGCAATGCCAAGTCCCAGGCCACTTCCACCGGTGTAACGGCTTCTAGAGGCTTCCAGGCGCACAAAAGGTGAAAATACTCGGGAAAGCTGAGCATCAGGAATACCTGGCCCATTATCATGAATGGACAATGTCACGACACCCTCCTGCTCTTCAAGCGTTACGGTTGCTTTCTGGCCGTAAAACACCGCGTTTTCAAGTAGGTTTGCCAAGCAACGTTTTAGCGCCAGTGGCTTAACGGTTAGTGGCAACACCGTACCATAGAGTGACACCTCACCGCCGTACAGGCGTAACCCTTCGGCAATCTCCAACAGCAGCGCGTTAAGATCCGTGGGCTGTGGATCTTCATGTAGATCCAGCCCTTTGACCGAGGCCAGTGCACCTTTGACCAGCTCGCTCAACTCGTCAAGTGAGGCGCAAAAGCGTTCACGCTGAGCAGTATCATCGAGCATTTCGGCACGCAGCCGCATGCGTGTAATGGGGGTTTTAAGATCATGAGAAATCGCCGAAAACAGCCGCTCGCGCTCATCAATCTGTTCTTGAATACGCCGCTGCATACGATTAAAAGCCACTGCGGTAGCGGCTACTTCTTTAGGGCCGCTCTCTTTAAGTGGCGGGCTATCTAAATCATCACCCAACTGGCGCGCTGCTCGGGAAAGCCGCGCCAACGGCCGAGTTACACTGGTAATACCGAGTAACGAAAGCGCCAGCACGCTTAACAGCACCAACACGCCGACTAATAGACGCTCTTCAGAAAGCCAGCGGTAGCCGCTAAAAATATCCGGCACGCCCAGCAGTGTGGCCACGTAAAGCCAGGTATCGGGGGCCAGCTCCAGTTGCACCACTAAGATAGGGGGCGAAAGCGGCTCCATTAACAGACTGTGCTGCCCCCATCGGGGTGGCAAATCATAAAGCAGCACTTCGTTATTGAAGACACGCAAGCTTTCCGGGCGGGAAAACTCCACCACCACATCGTCGATGGAGAGCTGCTCGGTCAAGATAGCACGTACATTGTCTACCACGACCTCTTTTTCTGGGCCACTGCCAATATCTTCCACGGCAATGCGTCGCTCGTTCACGCTGACAAAAAACCGCGTGCCGCCCATGCTTCGCAACTGATCCAACACAATGTGCCGGTAATCTACCGGCAGCGAACGGAAAAACCGCATGGTCGAGGCAATACTGAAGGCCATATTGCTGGAAAGCTCATCTAGCTGTTCAAGCTGGCTGGCCCGCACTTGGGAAGTCCATAGCGCATAGCTAGCCGCTTGAGCAGCCAGCACTCCCGCAATCATAATGACCACAAAGCGCCCACGTAGACTGCTCGGCAACCAGCGCGCGAGTTTGCGCTTTACACCTTTCACGAAGCGGCTTCAACCCTGGCGGTTAGCACATAACCAGCCCCACGCACGGTTCGAATCAGTTGAGAGTGCTGTGCATCTTCCCCCAGTCGCTGGCGCAAGCGGCACACGTGTACATCAATAGAGCGATCCAACGGTGGCGCTTCACGGCCGCGGGTCAAGGTGTAGAGATCATCGCGAGTAATGACGGTGGCAGGCCGTTCCAGAAATACTTGCAGTAGTTGAAAGTCTGCGCCAGAAAGTGCGGTGCGAATACCTTCCTGGTCAATCAGTTCGCGGGTCATGCGGTCTAGTTGCCAGTCGCCAAAGCGTACCCAGCGAGCCTCTTGGGTTGGCGTGCCAGTTGCTGCCGGGCGGGCTCGGCGTAACACCGCTTTAATCCGCGCCAGCAACTCACGAGGGTTGAAGGGCTTAGCGATATAGTCATCAGCGCCTAACTCAAGCCCCAAAATGCGGTCGGTATCATCGGCACTGGCGGTGAGCATAATAATCGGCGTATCGCTGGTTCTGCGCAGTTCCCGGCAGATGGTAAAACCATCATCCCCCGGCATCATGACGTCAACGACCAACAAGTCTGGCGCTTGATCAACCAGTTGCTGATACAGCGAATCCGCCCCGTCGGCAGTCAACACGTGATAGCCGTGACGCCCTAAATAGTCTGCCAACAGTTCGCGGATTTCCGCGTCGTCATCAACGACCATCAAGGTAGCAGGTGTGGTTGTCATGGTAGCAATGTGCCCCTGGGTTATTATTACTCGTTATTATCATTTTAGGGGCTAGATGATGGTGGAGTGGCCACCCTATCGCAAGCGGCCATCGACCAAGGTTGCAGCGTGAAGCGTTTATTACAGCGCGAAGCGCTTTGCTAGCCACTGAGCGACAGCCGCTTCGCCATGATGGCCAATACGCTCAGCGCTGGAAACACGATCAAATAGGGCTAGGTGGGCATTCGCCATTACCTGGGCTTCCCCTGCCAGATTAAGCATTTCAGTATCGTTTAGGTTATCGCCAAATGCTAAGCACTCTGCCGGCGTTAGCTTTAGCTTTTTCAGCAGCGCCGTTAAGGCCACGCCTTTATTAACGCCACCCGCCATAATTTCTAAAGAGTCGATCGTTGAGTATGTGATATGTAAGCTGTGACCATGCGCCTCCTGGGCCTGACATTCCAATTGCGCTAACGCAGCCGGATCGCCCAGATAGAGCACTTTACCAACTCCATCGGCATCCATCGCTTCCGGCGGCACAACCTCGTAACCAAAGCCCGTCGAGGCATGCAATGACAACAGATGCGGTGCGTCGGCATCGATATACCAGCCGCTTTCACGGTAAAGGTTGAGCCTCACCTGAGGCGGGCGCGGCAACTGAATAAGCGTTTCGGCATGGGCTGGTTCAAGATGGGTCGCGCTCAAAAGCGTGCCATCTGGAGCATGGATATATGCCCCGTTGGTACTGATTAAATAGGCCGGGATATCCAACTGATCGCGAAACACCCGCATATCGTTATAGTGGCGACCAGACGCCAGCGCGACATGATGGCCCTGCGATACAAGCGCTCTCAGCACCTCAATAGTGCTGTCGTGCAGTCGGTGGTCGCTGCCTAACAGCGTACCGTCAAGGTCGGAAACGATAAGGCGTGATGTCATGGTGCACTCCTGGTGATAGAACTTCTCAGCTTATCCGATTACGCTCGCCGCTCCCAGCCGGACTACAGAGACTCAGAGCCCTCCAAGGCAACACCGATTTATGAGGGCTCTCGCTACCTGAACAGTAGTTAATTTAGCGTCACGACACGGCTATGCCGCTGACCATTGGCACTGGCGCTGCGCAGTAGCACCGTGTTTTTCACCTCGGGTGGCGCGCTGTCCTGATAGACCTGCCAGCTTGCCCCATCGTCTAAGGAGTACTCAATACTTACTCCCGGCAGAGCGACATTGGCCACTAGCCTACCCGCTTCAACCCGGGCTCCTGGCAACGGCAGACGATAAGCGATTCCATCACGCTCCAGCCGTGGTAGGACACGCTGGCCAAGCAGGTTGGCAAAACGCTGCCAGTCCTCGATCAACGACTCATGGTCGACAAAGGACGTCTCGCCACCGATGAACGCCTGACCAGGTTGATAATCGAGTTCCCACTCGGCTTGGTGCCAGGCTCGCTCGGCCAACGCTAGCAGACGCGGGAAGATCATGTACTCCATCTGCGTCTCGCTACGTACCGTTTCACCCCAGGCTTGAGCGGAAATCCCCCGAGCGCCTTGCCACCCCTCGGCGCTCTCGGAACGAAAGGTATTGCCGTCTCGATCAACTGAGGTTTCCGCATTTTGCGCCAGATTATCGGGGGCAAAGGAGAACACTTTGCGCGTATCGGTGAAACGTGTCGCCCAGTAGTAGCCTCGTTCGTGTGGGTTGACCTCGTAGGGCATGTCAAAGTAGAGATAATCTGGGCTAGAAAGAATCACCTCATAGCCCCGCGACTGCCACTCGGCCACCGACTGACTACCGCCCCAAAACAGCGGATCCCAGAAATTGACCGCGACCTGCGGCGTCGCAAACTCGGAGGCGGACTCAACATGCTTTAGGCCGTCTTGCCAGGCTGACATCCGCGCTATTCCGTAGCTATCAGCGAGTTGATTGACCTGTAGGGCAAAACGGCTCGGCAGTTCCTCTACAGAAGCGACCTCTCCATCGGCAACGCTCTGTTGGCAAATTGGCGACGCCTCCCAGGGATGGTGCTGATCACTCTGGTCGATGGTTCCTCGCCAGTCGACCGGTTCTTCAGCATCGATATCCTGAAAACCATGACCTAGCAGGATATTCTTGGCTTCATCACCACCAAAGTGCCAATTGTCCAGCGCCTGGCCCGCCTCTTGGTGCATCGATACCACTTCGCCCATCACCTTATCGACAAAGCGGTTCGTCGACTCAAGACAGGGGTTAAGGTAGCTGCGACGATCATAGAGCTGAACCGACAGCGTATTAGACGTATCTTCAGGGTCGATTAATCGATACTCATTGGCTGCCGCACTATCGCCCTCCTCCATCAGCCGACGATATCGCGCTTCCATAGCCACCACAGCGGCACGAGCATGAGCCGGCATATCAATTTCAGGCACCACCTGAATATGGCGAGCCTCGGCATAGCGAACGATATCGATATAATCCTCACGGGTGTAGAAACCGCTACCGGCAGTATCGTCCTCTGGCCCAGAGCCCAACTGAGGTAAAAGACAGTTCATTTCTTCCAGATCATGACAGCGCTTGCTGCCTACTTCGGTTAATTCCGCCAACCCCGGAATTTCCAGCCGCCAGCCCTCATCATCGGTGAGATGGAAGTGGAAACGGTTGAGCTTGTACGCAGCCATCTGATCCAGCAAGCGCAACACTGAGGCCTTATCTTTGAAATTCCGTGCAACATCCAACATGACGCCGCGATAGTCGTAACGTGGAGCATCATCAATGTCCATCGCTGGCACCAGCCCTTCCTCATCCATGGCCGCTATTAGCGACTGGACAGCGTAGAAAGCCCCGCTAGCGTCAAAGGCCAGAATATCGGCACCGGACTCATTGAGCTGCAGGCGATAGCCTCCCTCCCGTGCCAACGCTTCATCGAGAACGTCTGACTCAGAGACCAAGCGGGCTCGGATCACCAAGCTGTCGCCACCTTCGTTGACGGGGATGTCGAGCCGTTCGAAGCGCTCTCCCAGTACCGCTAGGCTGGCCTCGCTCAGCATTGGCATCTCGAGGCTGACCCCTTCAGACAAATCGAGAGTAGCCTCTCCCAGGCGAGATGAGCGCGGTGTCGGCAAAATAGCTCCCCGCAATGCGTCGGCGGGCATTGCAGTGGCCGCAGCGTTGCGCTCGAAGCGTGTCTCGGCCGTCATCACCACGTTGTTATCGTCCGGTGTACGCATAAGCTGCTCACCGAAAGGAGCACGGACAAAATCGGTCAGCACTTCATCACGGGTATTATCGATCACCGCGGTTTCATCGCCCACTGCCAGGTACCAGTTGGGCATCACATCGGTCATGAATAGCTGCCAGTACTCACCCACGATGGGAATTTCCAGGCTCTCTCCAGCGTCCAGTCCAGTAAAGGTGTCATTGGGTTCAAGGCGATGGAGATCCCCTGTGATACGCGTCAGTGACAGTTCAGGATGATCCATCTGCAGCAGACGACGAATACTCGAGAAATACAGCCCCCAGTCGCTCGCCTCAATGGCCTTATCGGAGGTATTGGTCAAAAGGATCGTCGCGGTGAAACAGGCGGCGTAATCCGCCCCCAATCTCTGGCAGTCGATATCATGCGCCTGTGGCTGGTTGGCAGTTACCTTGTACTGCACGTCTAGCCGCTGCGCCAAGTCATGGGCAGACGACGCATCAAGCTGAGTGGTTTCGCTGGCCTGGGCTGCCGCCGAGTTGATTGCAACCCCGATAGCCAGTGTCGTTAGGGCCTTCGTCAATGTTGTCATTGTTTTCACCTCAAGCATTACAGAATCGAGAAAGGAGCCACGACCGTGAACTTGATGTCGTGCTCATCTTGAAAGGCATTTTTAAAGCCGCCATCTCCCCAGGAGGCGTAGTCGGTGCGGTTGTCGTAGCGGGTATAGTGCAGTTGAAAACGCGTGCCCTCGGCCCAGCCATTCTGAACTTTGTAATGCACGTCAAAGTTCCAGGCGGACTCACTGAAGCGGCGCCCGGGGTCCTCAAAACCTGAGTAGGGACGAGCATCCCAGCCATAAGCATGAGCCAAGCCCAGTGACCAACCAGGCAAATCCCAGCCTTCCAGGTCATAGGTGACACCGGCGTAGAGGGACTTTTCACCATCGTGATTCCAGTCGGATCGGGCATCCCACCAGATATCCAAGCGGCCGTTGGACGATGCATAAGGAGTGGTCATTCGCGGCAGGAAGTAGCCCTGAGCCCCAGGTGCATGCACCCAGCTAAACTCAAGCCGCCAATCGAAGGCCCCCTGATCATAGTGAGCGGTAAGCACCTGTTGCCAGGCAGTACCGTCATAGACGTCGTTGGCTGAGCCATCGTCATGGCGGTCACGGGCGGCGTAGGTTTGGTAACTCAAACGCAGCGGGGAGTCGTTCAGCTGGGTAGCATAAGACACCTTGCCGAACCCTTGATCCATATAGCCCTGGGCTTGCCCAAAAGCTGCTTCGATGGCCAAGTCATCGGTGACGTCGTAGCGTGCTCCCAGCGAGTGCAGGTAGTCGATCGTTTCTCCATCAGCTTGGCGGAACTCGTAGAAGCTCTGATACCAAGGCGCCTTGTAACGATCAGCATGAAAATAGCTCAGCGATAGGTCACCTATCCTGGCGCCGAGTTCTCCACCGCGATAAGTGCCTGGCAGGAAGGACCAGTTAGGGGCGATAACACTGGTGCCTTGGGGCTGCAGATAGCCTAGCCGCCCCCACATATCGCCAAACTTGAACTTGAGTGCGGCCCGGTAGAGGCTGGCACCATTCGTCTCCTTGCCGTCCCAGCGCTCCTCCCAGAGCGTACTCGCTGGGCGGAAATTGAATTCCGTGCCCTGGTGGCGGTTCTGAAAGTCGTAAGCAGCAAAGGCGGCTAGATCCAGTCCTACAACGCCCCCCGCATGACCACTCGAAAAGTCGACAGCCAGATTGGCGGTGGAGTGCTGCAGATTGGAAGCGTAAGCCCCTGGAGTGCCCTCGCCATCAGGCCCCATACCTCCCGAACGACGATCACGGTCGCGATAGATATAAAACAGGGTGGTCTCAAGGCTGGCCTCTTCCATAAAGCCCTGGGGCTCGTCGGCAGAAGATGTCAAAGGAACCAACGATAAGGTACCGATCAGGGCTAGTTGACCAAAGCGACCTAACGGTTGCCCTTTTTGGGGCGTAGGTATGCTTGATATCAGCATGGCGTCGTATCCGATTGTTGTTGATTTTGTATTAGCGTTGCAGTGATGTGCACGTTTTAAAGACGCGCGGGGTCTGTGGGGCAGCGCAGCGCTGCCCCATAAACATGGGTCTATGACGTAGAAGTCTTGGCTAAATCGCCACGGCTCCCCGTTACTCGGCCGTTGCCGAGTAACGGGTGTCGATTACGAGCGTTAGGCTCTTAGTGAATGCGCGATAGCAGCGGCTTGATCGCCGACGATCAGATGCCATGTATTGCCGTTCAACGCCTGAATGCCTCTACATCCCAGTTGGTCAAGCGCTGCGCTGTCTAGACCAGCGCCATCGACTAGCTCTACGCGCAGGCGTGTCTGGGCTTGGACGTCCAGCCGTTGCACGTTGGCATTACCACCTAAGGCAGCCATCCAGCGTTGGGCCACCTCGGCGGGCAATGCCGTTGGTTGAGAAGGGGTTGCGGGGGTGCCAGGGCTCTGTTCAGAAGGACTATGTGCAGAAGGACTATGTGCAGCAGGGCCATGAGAAGAGGTATTAGCATCAATCGCCGCTCCACTCTGCTTGAGCGCTTGTCGAATCTCATCTGCGATACCATCCGCAATGGGCCCCATCACTACCTGGAGACCACCGCCCTGGAGACGCATAATCCCCCGAGAGCCCAACGATTTCAGAGCCGGCTCATCAATTGCCTCAGGATTCTCCAGCACCAAGCGCAACCGAGTCGTACAGGCACCTACGCTTTGCAGGTTGCTCGCGCCACCTAACGCCGTGACAAACGCTGGGCCACGCTCACCGAGTGGTGTCGGGGCTGCTGCGGAGGAAGCACTTTCCGGCTCGCGCCCTGGGGTAGGTAGATTAAAGCGGACGATGGCCCAGCGAAATACCGTGTAGTACAGAACAAAATAGACGAGGCCGACAGGCAGCATCAGCCAACCATTGGTGGAAAGCCCGTAAGAGAGTGCAAAGTCAAAGGCTCCAGCGGAGAAGGTGAAGCCAAGCTTCACGTCCAGCCAGTGCAGCAGCGCCATGGAAATGCCTGTTAACACTGCGTGCATGCCATAAAGCAGCGGTGCCAGAAACATAAAGGTGAATTCGATGGGTTCGGTGACACCGGTCAGGAAAGCCGTCAATGCCAGCGAAAGTAACAAGCCACCCACCTGGGCACGGCGTCCTTTTGGTGCGGCATGGTACATGGCCAGCGCCGCGGCTGGCAGGCCGAACATCATCACCGGGAAAAAGCCCGCCATAAAGCGCCCTGCTTCAGGGTCACCAGCAAAGAAACGGTTAAGGTCGCCATTGGCTACTACCCCAGCGGCTGTCTCAAAATTGCCGAAGACGAACCACACCAGGCTATTCAGCACGTGATGCAGACCCGTCATAATCAACAAACGGTTAATCGTTTCGTAAACGAAAAGCCCCAGTTCACCGGCGCCAATCAGCCAGTGACCAAGAGCATCAATGCCATGTTGAATAGGCGGCCAAATCACCCCAAAAACCACCCCCATTGCTACTGCCGCTAGGCCAGTAGCAATAGGTACAAAGCGTCGCCCACCAAAAAAGGCCAGATAGTCAGGGAGCTGAATCGACTTATAGCGATTATAAAGCAGGCCTGCCACGCTGCCGGCAATAATCCCTGCCAGCACCCCCATATCAATCTCAGGGTTAAGCGCGGTCAGCACCGCATCTAGCACCAGGTAGCCAATCACCCCGGCCAGGCCGGCAGCGCCGTTACTATCATCCGCGAAGCCTACGGCGAGGCCGATGGCAAAAATCAGCGCCAGGTTGGCGAAAATGGCCTGGCCAGCGCCAGCAATAAAGGCAACATCCAGCAGATCAGGCTGCCCAAGGCGCAGCAATAGACCTGCAATGGGCAATACCGCGATGGGTAGCATCAGAGAGCGGCCAAGCCGCTGTAGCCCGCCCATCAGGCGGGAACCGAAGGTCGTAGAAGACATTTCAGCACCTCTCAAGGGTCGTTGTTGTTATGTCGGTTTGGTTGGCCTTAGCAAGCCACGCGCTTAAGTGCTGGCGTACAGCGGTCGCATCGTCCAAGGCCAGTAGTGCGGGAAGTTCATCTGCCAGTGCGGCAGCATTCAGGCAACGCAGGGCAGCTTTCACTGCAGGCACACGTGCAGGTTCTACAGAGAGTTCATCGACACCCAGCGCGACGAGCAGAAGCGCGACCCGCTCATCACCCGCGGCGGCACCGCAGACACCCACGGGGCAGTGTCCTTTCGCGCCGTCTACCGTCGCTTGAATCAGCCGCAGCACCGCGGGATGCAATACATCCGCTCGTGCGGTGAGCGCCGGGTCCTCACGGTCCATCGCCAGGGTGTACTGGGTTAAATCGTTGGTGCCGATTGACAGAAAGTCGGCTTCAACAGCGAGGCTTCTGGCGCACAGAGCAGCACTAGGCACCTCGATCATGGCACCAAGGCGCGGCCGCGCATCGAGCCCCATTTCGCTGGCCAACGTCTCTAAGCGCTTGCGCACTTCGCGCAGCTCGCCAACCTCGGTCACCATCGGCAGCATGATATGTAACGTTTCCAACGGCGTAACGCCGAGTAGCGCTCGCAGCTGGGTCTCCAGCAGTTCAGGCTGGCTGGCCCACAAACGAGCGCCCCGCACGCCCAGCGCTGGGTTAGGTACTGACGGCAATCGCAGATAAGGAAGCTGCTTGTCTGCACCAATATCCAGGGTGCGAATAATCACAGGCTTGCCATCTAAGGCCTTCACAGCAGCCTGATACTCATCACGCTGAGTCGCTTCACTGGGGGCACTATCTCGCTCAAGAAAAAGAAACTCACTGCGCAGTAGACCTACACCATCAGCACCCGAATCTGCCGCTAAACGCGCCTCTTCGGCGCCACCGATATTGGCGCATACCTCAATTTCTCGCCCGTCCAGAGTGATCGCTGGTTCATGGGCTAACGCTTGCGCTTGCTCTGCTTCATAACGGCGAGCATCAATGCGCTCTGCCACTTCCGCCCGTTGAGTAGCGCTAGGGCTCAACGCCAAGCGCCCATTTTCCGCATCTAGAATGACGCTCTCGTTTGTGGCGCTATTAGCAGCGTCGATTAGGCTCGCCCCCATGGCCACGAGGCAGGGAATACCTCGGGCGCGTGCCAAAATGGCCACATGAGAAGTGGTGCCGCCGCCCGCGAGACACAGCCCAGCAGGATGCTGGGTAGCAACGGCCACCAGCTCTGAGGGTGTCAGCTCATCAGCAACGACGACGGCCCCTTTAGGCAGCTCAGGAAGTGCCGCTTGCTGGTCGTCGCTTAGTTCCACCATCACACGGCGCTGCAAGTCGCGCAGATCTGCAACCCTGGCGGCAAGCAGCGCATTTCCGCTCGCCGCAAGCCTTGCGGCCTCGTCATCAAGCGCCTCACGCCAAGCTTGGCCAGCGCTGCGACCTTCACTAATGTGCTTACCTGCCGCTGCTGCCAAATCGGGATCATCGAGCCAGGCGCCATGGGCAGCAAAGATTTCCGCCTCGGCGCTCTGCCCCTGGCGCGTTGCTTGCGTTTCAGCGTTGGCTAACGCCTCGCCAACGCTTAACAGCGCCTTTTTCAAGCGAGCTGTCTCAACGGCTTCGCCCTCGCCCATCAAGGGCACGGCGGGTAGCGGCAATTGATAAGAGACAAGCGGACCGATGGCTAAACCAGGGCTAGCCACTAAGCCAGCCAGTTCGCCCTCTTTAAGTGCCACTGCGGTTAATGTAGACGACGCAGGTGCGCTATGTTCGTCGGCTTCAGGCGTGGTCAACAGACGCTCGGCGGCATCCAGCGCAACCTCAGCAGCCCCTCCCTGGGCAGTCAGTTTTAACGTTGCGCCTTCGGTCAGGCCCAAGTTCATTAATGCACTAAGACTAGCGGCGCTAGCACTGGCAGCGTTGTCGCTTGAACCCTCATGTTGCACCGTCAGATTAACGTTATGCTCGCGAGCAATAGCACGCAGTCGGGCAGCCGGTCGCGCATGCAGCCCCGATGCCAAGGCTAGGGTCACCCGGCGCTCAGCTAACGGCCCTTCAGCACGTGTATCGGATTGCTCAGTAGCCGTGCGGGTTAGCACCAGCAAAGGCTCGCCAAGGGAAACCTGCTCACCCTCGCGGTGCTTCGACGGCAGTAATTGCCAACCAACCGCTTCGGTGATCACCAATGGGGTAATCAGCGCACTTGCGCCCAGCGCTAACGCATCGGCATCGAAGCGGCACAGCGGGTCACCCGCGCGCACTTGATCACCTACGGCGACCAAAGGCTCAATACCTTTTCCGTTTAACTCAACCGTATCCAGGCCAAGGTGAAGCAGTAATTCAGCACCCGCCTCGGTTCTCAAGGTGAACGCATGATGGGTACGCGCGCACTGCACCACTTCACCATCACAGGGAGCATGCAGGCATTCGCCCAGTGGATCGAGAGCAATGCCCTCTCCCAGGGTTAGGCTGGCGAAAACCGGATCGGGCACCGCTGTTAGGGGTACCACAACCCCCGCCACGGGGGCCCGCAGCGTTAATGACTGATTTGAATCTGACATGGGAGGACTCCCAAGATTGTTGTTATACGTTACAGGGTGCAGGTAACTTTATTGAGGTGCCGTGGGCGATCTGGATCGCTTCCCCGGGCCTCTGCAAGACCAGCCACCATTTGATAAAAGCTCTGAATCACCGACAGTGGCTGCAGAGCCTCATGACCAGCATCTACCAAGGTCAAATTGCGCTGTACCACGCTCTTGTCGGCAGCAAGGACGACTCGGGCGCCAACACTCTTGAGCCAATCGGTTAACTCCAGCAAACCAGCCTGTTCGGGCCCTGGTGGCGCGAATACCAACACCGGATAATCAGGGCCAATCAGCGCCATCGGACCATGGCGAACTTCGGCACCGCTAAAGGATTCCGCTTGAATCGCACAGGTTTCTTTAAACTTGAGCGCCGCCTCCTGAGCGACTGCAAGACCCGCTCCACGACCAATCACCATCATCTTGTCGGCATTTAGTAATGCCTCGATGGCTGGGGACCAATCCATCGCCAGGGCCTGGGTCAGTCGTTCTGGAAGTTGTTCCAAAGCAGTGAGTAGCAGGCGGTCTTCCTGCCAGTGGCCGATAAGCTGCGCCATGGCAGAAAGCGTGGCCAAGTAGCTTTTGGTGGCAGCGACACTTTTTTCTTCTCCCGCGTAGAGCGGAATTTCACTATCGCTGGCCGCGCCCAGAGGCGACTGCGGCGTATTGACTAACGCTATCGTTCGAGCCCCAGCGGCAGCGAGCGACTGCTGCATCGCCACTAGGTCAGGGCTTTGTCCAGATTGGGAAACCGCCAAGGATAATTGCCCTGTTAGTCGCCAAGGCGCCTTAGCCAGGGTAGTCAGCGAGGGAGGCAGCGAGGCCACCGGAATGCCTTTACGCTGCATACATTGGTAGGCGAAGTAGCTGGCGGCATGATCGGAACTGCCCCGCGCCACGGTGACTGCGGCAGTCGGCTCGGCAAGGCGCAAGCGTTCACCTAGTGCAGCAAGCAACGCGTGATTACGCTGCAACTGACCGCGAACACGTTCAGGGGCGTTGCGAGTTTCTTCAAGCATCAAAGACATTTATGAGGCTCCTTGGGCGTTTCCACAGATATGACGGCCTTCGACATAGACCGCTTGGAGTTGAAGTTGGGGGTCAAGGATGACCAGATCCGCCAATGCGCCCTCTTGCAGGCGGCCAATGTCGTCGATCCCCAGGAAGTCGGCGGGGAAACGTGACAGGCGATCCGAGGCGTCCGCCAGGGTAAGACCGAGGCTAACGAAGTTACGTAACGCCTGATCCATGGTCAGCGTACTGCCTGCCAAAGTGCCGTCAGCCAAACGCACACCTCCCAGACATTTGGTGACGGTCTGCTCACCTAGACGGTAATCACCGTCTGGCATGCCTGCCGCTGCCGTGGAGTCGGTAACCGCGTAGAGATTAGGGATGCAACGTAAGGCGGCACGGATGGCACCAGGGTGTACGTGCAGCAGATCAGGAATCACTTCGGCGTACTGCGCATGGGCGAGCGCTGCGCCGACCATTCCCGGCTTGCGGTGATGCAGTCCGGTCATGGCATTGAACAGATGAGTAAACCCGCAGGCACCATGAGCCAATGCCTCAACGCCCTCTTCATAGCTGCCAAGCGTATGCCCTATCTGAACCCGCACGCCGCGTTCGCTGAGATGGCGAATTAATGCATAGTGGCCAGCTAACTCAGGGGCAAGTGTCAGTAAGCGGATGGGGGCCAAAGCACACAGCTCATCCACCCCCTCAATCACCCCATTACGCGCATAGGCGGGTTGAGCACCCAGCTTGCCAGGATTGATATAAGGACCTTCCAAATGGACGCCCAACACCTTGGCGGCGTCCGGCTCCTGCGCCTCCATATAGCGGGCGATATCGCCTAGCACCTGACGGATCCGCTCATCTGGCGCCGTCATGGTGGTAGCAAGCAAACGGGTAGTTCCAAAGCGCACATGGGTGCGCGCTAGGGTGGCAACAGCTGTGCCGCCCTCCATGGTGTCGGCACCACCACCACCATGCACATGCAAATCTATAAAGCCGGGAATAATGCGTGGATGGTCATTGGTATCAGGATCTACCGGATCGCCGTCAATGCGCCTAATACGCCCGTCTTCCCAGTGGATCTCTCCCAGGCGCCAGCCCTCAGAGGTGAGAATATTGCCAAACTGCATAAAACCTCCTAGCGGGTCATCTCGACCATAAAGTCGTAATAATCAGTGCGGCAGTAGGTAACGGTAAGCTCCGCCGGAGAGCCATCTGCGAGATAGCCTAGACGCGTCACTTTGAGCAGCGCCTGGCCCTCAGGCACCTCAGCCAGCATGGCTAGTTCTGCGCTGGCATTGATAGCCGTCACATGCTGCAAAGCACGTGCTATGCCTCTGCCGCTGGCTTCCAACGTTGCATAAAGCGATGTATCGACCCGGAGAGGATCGGGCAGCACCGAGATGGGCAGGCAACTCTCTTCCACCGCCATTACCACCTCATCGGCTAAACGCAAACGCTTGAGACGCGCGACTTGAGCGTCAGCCCCCAGGCCAAGGCGCATGCTCTCTTCTGCACTGGGGTTGGCCAGCTTGCGTTCCAACCAATGAGAACTCGGCGTAAACCCACGCTGGGTGAGCAGCTCGGTAAAACTGGCGAGCCGTGACAAGGACTGATTGAGGCGAGGGGCAATAAACGTGCCCGAACCACGGCTTCGGCGAATCAGCCCAAGTTCTGCTAGGCGATCTAACGCCTTCCGCGCAGTAATGCGCGAAACCGCTAAGCTTTCGGCCAAGTTGCGCTCAGAAGGCAACGCCTCGCCGGCTTGCCAGGCGCCCGTCTCAATTGCTTGTTCTAGCTGGCGCGCTAACTGCTGATAAAGCGGTGTTGCGCCCTGAGGATCAAGATGTAGCTGAGTAAAGCGTGGGTCCATGAGTGTCTCCCAGTAGCGGCCATACCAATTAGATACCACTATAGACCCAATGAGATACCAATCAAATACCAATTAGCTACAACTATGGTTGAATAGTGACATCCGCCCTGGCCAATAAGGCAATAAAGCGCGCACATAATTGAACGCAGATCGTTGATAGTTTGGGGCCAAAGCGAACTTCAGGGTAACCACGATTGGCGCGGCCTTTGGGAATCCGTATAGTGGCAGGCTACTCTCGCCAACTGATTGAACACATGCTGCAAAACAACTCATTGCTTGCCCAGCTCAAGCAACAGATCCGTGACACCACTCCACGCGCTGAAGGGGTGATCAAAGCCACCGAAAAAGGCTTCGGTTTTCTTGAAACCGACAGCGGTGAATCTTATTTCGTGCCGCCCCCCGCCATGAAGCAAGTACTCCATGGCGATCGCGTCGAGGCGGTGATCCATGAAAACGGCGACAAAAAGTCCGTAGAGCCTGAGAAGCTGATCGAAGCTGGGCTTGACCGCTTTGTTGCCCGTGTTCAGAAGCGCGAAGACCGTTTAGCCGTTGTGCCCGACCATCCGTCGATTCGCAATGTGCTGAAGGCGCGCATAAAGAACAGCCTGGATGAAGCCACCATTGCTGATGGCGACTGGGTTGTCGCGCGGCTGGTACGCCACCCGCTGAAAGAGAACGATCGCGGCTTCTTCACGCAAATTGATGAGCTAGTGGCTAAGGCCGACGACCCCGCCGTTCCGTGGCGCGTCACCCTTGCCCGCCATGCGCTGGAACAAGAGTGCCCGGACGCAGGTACCGAGTGGCCACTGCATGATGAAGGGTTAACCCGTGAAGACCTCACAGCGCAGCCCTTCTTTACTATCGATGGCGAAAAAACCCGCGATATGGACGACGCGCTACACGTGGAAGCGCTGGAGAGCGGCGGTTGGCGGCTAAGCGTTGCGATCGCTGACCCAACGGCCTACGTTGAAGAAGGCCATGCGGCCGACCTTGAAGCGCGCACCCGTGCTTTTACGGTCTACTTACCCGGCCAAAATGTAACGATGTTGCCTGAACAGCTGGCAGATGACCTCTGCTCGCTATGGGAAGGTCAGGACCGCCCTGCCCTTGCCTGCTCGCTGGACATTAATGCCGACGGCAGCCTAGGTGATTACCGCTTTTTTGCGGCTAACGTAAAATCCCACGCCAAACTAGTCTATGACCGCGTTTCCGACTGGATTGACGGTCAAGGCGAGTGGGCTCCCGCTGACAATATCGCTGAACAGCTGAAAGCACTGCGCGATTTGACTGAGGCGCGCACCGCTTGGCGCAACGAACATGCGCTGGTGTTTAAAGATCGTCCTGATTACGTTTTCGACCTGGACGACGCGGGCAACGTCTTAGGCATTCGCACCGAAGATCGCCGCATTGCCAACCGTATGATTGAAGAGTCGATGATTGCCGCTAACGCTTGCTGCGCGGACTTCCTCGCCAAACATATCGGTCACGGTATCTTTAATGTGCACCGCGCTTTTGAGCCTGAAAAAGCCGAATCTGCTCAAGAGTTCTTAGCAACTCAGGAGATTGAGGTCGCCCAGGAAGCGCTGACTGAGCTGGCTCACTACAAAGAGCTAAAGCGCGCTCTGGAAAGCCGTGATGATGCCTGGCTGGACGCGCGTCTGCGCCGCTTCCAAGGCTTTACCAGCATGTCCGCTCAACCTGGCCCGCACTTTGGTCTTGGGCTACCGGCTTATGCCACCTGGACGTCGCCAATTCGTAAGTACGGCGATATGGTCAACCATCGTTTGATCAAGCGAGTGCTTAAAGGTGAACAGGCTCCGGCAGAAGCCAGCCAGCAGCTCACCGAGCAACTCACCGAGCGGCGGCGCCTGAACCGTATGGCAGAACGCGACGTAAAAGATTGGCTCTACGTTCGCTACTTAACGCCAGCGGCTCAAAACCAAGACGCCTTCGACGCAGAGATCATGGCGATCAACCGTGGTGGTATGCGAGTACGCCTGCTGGAAAATGGTGCTACCGCCTTCGTACCCGCCCCGCTAATGCACAGCGATCGCGATAAAGTGGTCATTGATGATAAAGAGGGTCGCATTCAAATTGAAGGCGAAGAGCGCTACAAGCTGGGCGACAGCCTGCGCATTGCGCTAACAGAAGCCCGTGAGGAAACCCGCTCGCTGGTCGCCAAACCCACAGAATAACGTTACCTTGCACCGCCCACGCCACGGCATTGCCGTGGCGTTTTATTTTCCCGCCACCCATTAACTGTCGCAGAACTGACTTATTTCTTCCTTATGGTAATCCGATGACACCCTTGTAGTTCGGAGGTTACCTTGCACATCGCTGATGTGACCATGTTTCACGCCCCGGCAAGCGGCGGCGTTCGTACTTATCTGCAAGCTAAACACCGGGTGCTAGCGCACACGGCAAACCTACGCACTAGCTTGTTAGTGCCGGGAGCTGAGCGCGATAGCCTGGGTGACCACCACACCTTGCCAGCGCTACACCTCCCCTTGGGCCAGGGCTACCGCTTTCCGCTGAGAGGGTCACGCTGGCGCGATGCACTAATCGAGCTAAAACCTGATCTTATCGAGGCTGGCGACCCTTATGTAACGGCATGGGCAGCCCTTGCCGCAGGCCAAACGCTTGGCGTACCGGTGGTCGGATTTTATCACTCAGACCTTCCACGCTTAATGGGGGATCGCTTTGGCCGCTACGTAGAGAAACGCTTAACGCGCTATGTCAAAGACCTCTACTGCCAATTTGATAGCGTGCTGGCCCCCTGTAACGCTATGGCTAATCGACTCAGGGAGTGGGGAGTCGATAACGTTCGCGTACAGCCATTAGGGGTCGATTTAAACCATTTTCACCCCCAGCAGCGAGATCCCGCCTTCCGCCAAGGCATGGGTATTCCCAGCGATAAAAAGCTGCTGATCTTTGTCGGTCGCAATTCCCGCGAGAAAAATATTGATGTGCTGCTGGCGACAATGCGCCAGCTCGGCAGTGATTACCATTTATTGCTGATGGGTCCCGGCATGCCCCATCAGGTACCCAACAATGTCACTGTCGTGGATCGCTGCTGCGGCGCACATGAAGTGGCCAAAGCACTCGCCAGTAGCGATGCCCTTCTGCATGCGGGCACCCGGGAAACCTTTGGCTTGATCGCTCAAGAAGCGATGGCCTGCGGTATCCCTGTCGTGGGTGCTAGGGCCGGTGCGCTGGTCGAAAATGTGCCATTAGGCGCAGGCATTCTGTGTCAGCCACTCGACCCGGAGGCCATGGCCGAGGCATGCACGGCCTTGTTCAGTAATGACATCGCCGCCAGCGGGCGTTATGCCCGTCATTTTGTCGAACGCCAGTTCAGTTGGGATAGCGTTATCCAGTCTCTTCTTGAGCACTACATCGACCTTTGCAACATTGAACGGCCCAATGCCCTCGCCCACCACCACTAAGCCCCAACGATTACTGCGTTTTCGCCCGCTGCATGGTTTTCTACTGGCGGGGGCACTCTTGGCCCCGCTAGTGCTTACCACTTGGCTGGGCGGTGCTGAGGCGCTGCAGCGTATTAAACATTTTCCATTGGCGTTATTGCTGTTGATGCTGCTATTAGCGTTTCTGTGTTGGAACCTGAATGCAGCAAGGCTGCGGCTAATGTTAGGTGGCCGTGCAGGGCAACTTGGCCAACGTGGTGCGCTGGGCATTGAGCTGGCATCAAAGTTTGCGTTGTGCGCTACGCCTGGAGGGAGTGGAGGGCCAGCCACTCTACTTATCCTGCTTGCACGACGCGGCTTTCCTCCCGCCAAAGGGGCAGCGGTGTTTTTGATTGACCAAGGCTGTGACTTGCTGTTCTTCCTTACCATGCTGAGCGGTTTGATGCTCTTCTCTCTGGCCAGCGATACCCAGTGGCCGCATCAGTCACTAGTACAGTGGTCACTGGTCGGTTTAGCATTTATGGCGACGCTGGTCAGTGGTGTGATGTGTTATTTACCCAGCCTGCTGCGTGCAGGTGGCGTTATAACGACATGGCCAAGCCGTTACCGACGGCGCTGGATAGTAAGGCGCTTATTACGATGCCGATATGCGCTCAAGGTCACACTCGCGCTGCCTTTTACGACGCTGCTCGCGATGATGATGCTTACCGCAGCGCATTGGCTAATGCGCTATAGCTTGCTCTATGTCGCGGTGCTGGGCGTGGGCGGCCATGCCGATTGGATGTGGACGTTTTTAACCCAAATGCTGGCCATGGCGGCCAGCCAGCTGAGCTTTCTTCCTGGCGGCGCAGGTGCGGCTGAAGTCGGCGTAGGCAGTTTGTTACTGCCCTTGATGGAACGCGAGCAGGCCGCAGCAGCCGTCCTAGTGTGGCGTCTGGTGAGCTACCACCTCTATTTAGCGGTGGGGGCACCACTATTTATTCTGTACAGCTACCGAATGCTAAACAGAAAATCCGATAATAAAACGCCGGAAGGATAACCGTGCACCAACGAATAAGGGCGCCCCGAGGGGCGCCCTTATCGCGTGCGACTAGAGGTCGATAGCTTACCAGCCAGTGACTTCTTTCAGTGCATCGCCGATTTCAGCCAGAGAACGCACGGTTTTAACACCGGCATCTTCCAGGGCAGCAAATTTCTCATCCGCAGTACCTTTACCGCCAGAGATGATTGCGCCCGCATGGCCCATACGCTTGCCAGGAGGTGCAGTGACACCAGCAATGTAGGAAACCACAGGCTTAGAAACGTTGGCTTTGATGTAAGCCGCTGCTTCTTCTTCAGCCGTACCACCGATTTCACCGATCATCACGATCGCTTCGGTTTTCGGGTCTTTCTCGAACATTTCAAGAATGTCGATAAAGTTAGAACCCGGAATCGGGTCACCACCGATGCCTACACAGGTAGACTGACCGAAACCATGGTCAGTTGTCTGCTTAACGGCTTCGTAAGTCAGGGTGCCTGAACGCGACACGATACCGACTTTACCCGGCTGGTGAATGTGGCCCGGCATGATGCCAATTTTACATTCGCCAGGCGTGATAACACCTGGGCAGTTCGGGCCGATCAGACGCACGCCCAGCTCGTCACATTTTACTTTTGCTTCGAGCATGTCTAGCGTCGCGATACCTTCGGTGATGCACACGATCAGCTTGATGCCAGCGTTAGCAGCTTCAAGAATCGAGTCTTTACAGAACGGTGCCGGAACGTAGATCACGCTGGCTTCCGCGCCGGTTTTCTCAACCGCTTCTTTCACGGTGTTGAAAACGGGCAGGCCCAGGTGCGTCTGGCCGCCTTTGCCCGGCGTAACACCACCGACCATTTGCGTGCCATAGGCAATCGCCTGTTCGGAGTGGAACGTGCCCTGGCCACCCGTGAAACCTTGGCAGATGACCTTGGTGTTCTTATCGATCAGGATGCTCATTACTTGCCCTCCGCTGCTTTTACAACCTGCTGAGCCGCGTCGGTCAGACTGGTAGCAGCGATGATGTTCAGACCGCTAGACGCCAGTTTTTCAGCGCCCAATTCAGCGTTATTACCTTCCAGACGCACAACCACTGGAACGTTAACACCAACTTGTTCAACAGCACCGATGATGCCTTCAGCAATCATGTCGCAACGAACGATACCGCCGAAGATGTTCACCAGAACCGCTTTGACGTTGTCGTCAGACAGGATGATCTTGAACGCTTCTGCAACGCGCTCTTTGGTCGCGCCACCACCAACGTCCAGGAAGTTAGCAGGCTTGCCGCCACTCAGGTTGACGATGTCCATGGTGCCCATGGCCAGGCCAGCACCGTTAACCATGCAGCCGATGTTGCCATCAAGCGCTACATAGTTCAGTTCCCACTTCGCTGCATCAGCTTCACGCTGATCTTCCTGGGAAGGATCGCGCATCGCTTGAAGGTCTGGATGACGGTACAGCGCGTTGCTGTCGAGCCCCAGTTTGGCGTCGAGGCAGTGCAGATTGCCTTCGTCGGTAATAACCAGCGGGTTAATTTCTAACAGTGCCAGATCTTTGTCATGGAACAGCTTAGAAAGGCCCAGGAAGATCTTGGTGAACTGCTTGATCTGATCGCCTTTCAGGCCCAGAGCAAATGCCAGCTCACGCGCTTGGTAGGGCTGTGCGCCGACCAGCGGATCGATTTCAGCTTTCAAAATCTTTTCTGGCGTTTCTTCTGCAACGGTCTCGATTTCAACACCACCTTCGGTAGAGGCCATGAAGACCACGCGACGGGTGGTGCGATCGACGACGGCGCCGAGATACAGCTCGTCAGCGATGTCGGTGCAAGTCTCAACCAAAATTTTAGCAACCGGCTGACCTTTTTCGTCAGTCTGGAAGGTGACCAGGTTCTTACCTAACCACTGCTCGGCGAAAGCTTTTGCTTCAGCCGGATCTTTAATCAGCTTAACGCCACCCGCTTTACCGCGGCCGCCAGCGTGAACCTGGGCTTTAACCACCCACATGTCACCGCCGATCTTTTTGCACGCTTCTTCAGCTTCTTCGGGAGTGTCCACGGCAAAGCCTTTAGACACTGGTAGACCATAATCAGCAAACAGCTGTTTGCCTTGATACTCGTGAAGGTTCATCGATTCATGCCATTGGTTGCATGTGACTCGAACGATGACCCGCTGCTTTAAAAGAGCGGGGCATCCCCGTACCTTCGTCCCCGCTGATTTCTCACAGAGCCGAAAGTGTTGCGCCACCTGACGGTGGCGCTTGGTTGTTGCTTAGCGAATTACTTGCGCTTCTTACGGTTAGCCATATGAATGGCATGGCCGTCTACCGCAAGAGCGGCTTCATGCACAGCTTCCGACATAGTCGGGTGTGCATAGCAGGTCAGAGCTAGGTCTTCAGCGCTAGAGCCGAATTCCATTGCAATCACGCCCTGGGCAATCATCTCACCCGCGTGCTGACCAACAATATGCATGCCGAGAATACGGTCAGTTTCCGCATCGGCGATAATCTTGGCGCTACCCTCGGTGGCGTTATTCGCCATCGCACGACCACTTGCCGCGAACGGGAAGCTACCAGTCTTAACTTCAATACCTTTCGCTTTGGCATCTTGCTCAGTCATACCGACCCAAGCGACTTCCGGGAACGTGTAGATCACGTTCGGAATCGTGTCGTAGTTCATCTCGGCTTTGTGGCCAGCGATGATATCAGCGACCATGATGCCTTCTTCAGATGCCTTGTGCGCCAGCATGGGGCCACGCACACAGTCACCAATAGCATAAACACCGGGTACGTTCGTGCGGCACTGGTCATCAACAAAGATAAAACCGCGTTCGTCCAGTTCAACGCTCACACCATCGGCAATCACACCCTTGGTGTACGGACGGCGACCAACGCAAACAATCAGTTTGTCGAAGGTCATTTCCTGTTCGCCATTGGCATCGGTGTACTTAACGATGACTTCATCGCCATTGGATTCCGAGCCTGTTACGCGGGCGCCCAGTTTAATATCCAGCCCCTGCTTTTTGAGCAGTTTCTGTGTTTCTTTTGCGATCGCCGTATCGACCATCGGCAAGAAGCTATCCATCGCTTCCAGAACAGTAACTTCAGAACCTAAGCGGTTCCAAACGCTACCCAGCTCTAGGCCGATAACGCCAGCACCAATAACGCCTAAACGCTTCGGCGTTTCCTGGAATTCCAGCGCGCCGGTAGAGTCAACAATCAAGCCTTCGGTTAGCGGCGTCGGTGGAATTTCAACCGGCACGGAACCTGCAGCAACAACGATGTTATCAGCGTCGTAAGTGGTGGTATTGCCGTCTAGATCGGTCACTTCGACTTGCTTACCGGAAACCACTTTACCGGTGCCCTCAATAGCCGTAACACCATTGGCTTTAAATAAGCCAGAGATGCCGCCGGTCAAGTTCTTAACGATCTTGTCCTTGCGAGCCATCATTTTTTTGACGTCCATCGTGACGTCACCGGCATTAATACCCATGTCGTCGAAATCGTGCTTGGCTTCGACGAACTTGTGCGAGGCTTCAAGCAACGCTTTAGACGGGATACAGCCGACGTTCAAACACGTACCGCCGTGAACGACGTTGCCTTCTTTACCAATCCATTTTTCAACACAGGCGGCCTTCAGGCCCAGCTGCGCAGCGCGGATAGCCGCTACGTAGCCACCAGGACCTGCACCGATAACGATCACATCAAACTTGTCAGCCATGTTGGCTCCTTTAGCTTGGTTGCCTCCCCCCGTTTGAACTTAAAACGGGCAGGAGGCAAGGTGCGATTGCATTAGAACGCTAATACAGCAGAGGAGGCGGATCAGCGCGCTCCGTTATACGTCCAGCAGCAAGCGAGCCGGGTCTTCCAGCAGCTCTTTAATAGTAACCAAGAATCGTACCGCATCTTTACCATCAATCATGCGGTGGTCGTAGGACAGCGCCAGATACATCATCGGGCGAATCTCGACCTTACCATTCACAGCCATTGGACGATCCTGGATTTTATGCATACCCAGGATAGCGGTTTGAGGTGGATTGATAATCGGGGTCGACATCAAAGAACCAAATGTACCGCCGTTAGTGATAGTGAAGGTACCGCCGATCATGTCATCCATGCCCAGCTTACCGTCACGACCACGCTTACCGAAATCAACAATCGTGCGCTCAACGTCGGCAATTTTCATGCTATCGGTATCACGTAGCACCGGTACCACCAGGCCACGATCCGTTGATACCGCAACGCCGATATCTTGATAACCGTGGTAAACGATATCGGTACCATCAATAGAGGCGTTAACATCCGGGAAGCGCTTGAGTGCTTCAGAAGCCGCTTTTACAAAGAAGCCCATAAAGCCCAGTTTAATATCGTGGGTTTTCTGGAACGTATCTTTGTACTGCGCACGAAGCGCCATGATTTCAGTCATGTCCACTTCGTTATAAGTGGTCAGCATGGCAGCCGTTTGCTGCGCCTGAACCAGACGCTTAGCAATGGTTTGACGCAGACGCGTCATCGGAACGCGCTTCTCGACGCGATCACCTTCCACTGCCGGTGCGGCGGCAGCTGCTTTCGCCGGCGCTGAAGATTTCGCTGCTTTTTTGGCAGAACCATCTTTCACGGCTTTTTGCACGTCTTCTTTCAAGATGCGGCCACCTTTGCCGGTGCCCTCAATCTTGGCAACATCCAAATCATGCTCAGCAACCATCTTGCGTGCCGCCGGCGCTAGGATCTTATCGCCGACCTTCTCATCAGCGCCTTCATCATCGCTACCCGCAGCACTTGAAGCAGAGGCACTGCTGCTCTCTTCACCGGCGCCACCAGCACCTTCGGTAAAGATGGCCAGAACCGCTTCGGATTCAACCTGGCTGCCTTCTTCGGCTTTAATTTCTGCCAGTGCGCCGTCGGCAGGTGCGACAACTTCGAGCACTACCTTGTCGGTTTCGATGTCGGCTAACACTTCATCGCGTTTAACCGCTTCACCAACCTTCTTGTGCCACGTTGCCACGGTGCCTTCCTGGATAGATTCAGGGAAGCTTGGGGCTTTTACGTCATGTTGCTTACCACCGCCGTTACCGCCGCTGGCTTTTTTCTCTTCACTTTTCTCAGCAGGCTTTTTAGCACTAGCATCATCAGAAGATGTATCTTCTTTGCCACTTGCTGCGCTGCTTTCACCGATTTTGCCTAACACTTGCTCTGACTCAACGGTATCGCCTTCTTCTGCCATCACGTCAGTCAGGGTACCCGCTTCCGGTGCGACGACTTCTAGCACCACTTTGTCGGTTTCGATTTCAACAATCAGCTCGTCACGTTCGACGCTGTCACCCGGCTTTTTATGCCACGCAGCCACAGTGCCTTCGGCAACGGATTCCGGAAAGGTTGGCGCTTTGATATCAGTAGCCATGTCGTTTCCCTTATATGTTCTCTAAACCCGGTGGGCGCTTATAGGTTAAAAGCGTCTTCCACCAGCTGGCGCTGCTGTTCAGTGTGGACGGACATATAGCCCGCTGCCGGTGCGGCAGAGGCAGGACGTCCTGCAAATTTCAAATCACGTCCGAGACCATCTTTCAGCATATCGGCGACGGCGCGCATGTGGTGCTGACTTGAGTACCAAGCGCCCTGGTTTAGCGGCTCTTCCTGGCACCACACGATGTCTTCCACATTGGCATACGCCTGGAGCACTTCCAGAAGTTCTTCTTTCGGGAAGGGGTAGAGTTGCTCGAGACGAATAATCGCCGTGTCATCACGCTCGTTTTCTGCACGCCAGTTGGCTAGGTCGTAGTACACCTTACCGGCACACATAATAACGCGAGTCACCTTTTCTGCCTCAAGATTCGCCTGATCCGGTAGCACCATGTAGAACTTGCCGTGAGCAAGATCTTCTAGGCTAGATACCGCTTCTTTGTGGCGCAGTAGCGACTTCGGCGACATGATTACCAGTGGCTTACGCAACGGACGAATGACTTGACGTCGCATCAGATGATAAATCTGTGCGGGCGTCGTCGGCACACACACCTGCATGTTGTGCTCAGCGCACAGCTGCAAGAAGCGCTCTAAGCGCGCGGAGGAGTGCTCTGGCCCCTGACCTTCATAACCATGCGGCAACAGCATGGTCAGTCCACACAGTCGTCCCCACTTGGTCTCACCAGAAGAGATAAACTGGTCAACCACGACTTGGGCACCGTTGAAGAAGTCACCAAACTGGGCTTCCCAAATGACTAAGTCACCCGGCGCTGTCGTGGAGTAGCCGTACTCAAACGCCAGCACAGCCTCTTCCGATAGGAAAGAGTCGTGAATGGTAAAGCGCGGCTGACCGTCTGACATATTCTGCAGCGGTACGTACGTAGAACCATCTTTCTGGTTATGGATAACCGCATGACGGTGAGAGAACGTCCCACGACCAACATCCTGACCGGTAATACGAATCGGATGCCCTTGATCAAGCAGCGTGGCATACGCTAGCGTTTCAGCGAAGCCCCAGTTAAGCCCCATGCCGCCCGCCTGCATTTTGCGACGGTCTTCATAGATTTTAGCGACTTGGCGCTGTACTTCGACGCCATCAGGAACCTCACACATTCTCGCAGCCAGCTGCTGCAGACGCTTCATATCGAAGGTAGTGTCTGCATTACCGGTCCACTCATGCCCCAGGTAGGGAGCCCAGTCCACAAAGAGTGATGTATTAGGCTCCTGCACCAAGGCATTAGCTACGTGATTGCCTGCCACAAGATCATCGCGGTAGGTTTCAACCATTGCCTTAGCGTCTTCTTCTGACAATACGCCCTGTTCGACCAGACGCTTCGCATAGAGTGAACGCGAAGAAGGATGATCTTTAATCTTGGCGTACATCATCGGCTGGGTACCCGATGGCTCGTCGGCCTCGTTGTGGCCGCGGCGGCGGTAGCACACCAGATCAATAACAACGTCTTTCTTAAACTGTTGCCGGTAATCCAACGCCACTTGGGTCGCATGGATAACCGCATCAGGATCATCGCCGTTAACATGGAAAATCGGCGCCTGAACCATCTTAGCGATGTCAGTACAGTATTCGGTGGATCGCGCGTCCAAGGGGTTCGACGTCGTAAAGCCCACCTGGTTGTTAATCACGATGTGTACTGTGCCACCGGTTTTATAGGCACGGGTTTGAGACATCTGGAATGTCTCCATGACCACGCCCTGACCAGCAAACGCTGCATCGCCATGAACGTTGATTGGCAGAACTTTGCTGCCCTCTTCATCATTACGGCGATCTTGACGTGCGCGTACCGAGCCTTCTACTACCGGCGCAACAATTTCCAAATGCGACGGGTTAAACGACATTGCCAAGTGAACTTCGCCACCAGGCGACATGACGTTAGAGCTGAAGCCTTGGTGATATTTCACATCACCAGAACCACGCTCGATCACCTTTTTACCGTCGAATTCGTCGATCAATTCAGCGGGATTTTTCCCCAGAATATTAACCAACAGGTTCAAACGGCCACGGTGAGCCATGCCAATAACAACTTCTTTAGTGCCATAGCCACCGGAGCGCTGAATCAACTCGTCCATCATCGGAACAAATGATTCACCACCTTCAAGACCGAAGCGTTTGGTGCCTGGATATTTAGACGCTAGGTAATTTTCCAAACCTTCGGCAGCGGTAAGGCGCTCAAGCACATGCTTACGCACATCGTCGCTGAATTTCGGCGCACTGCGCACCGATTCAAAACGCCGTTGCAACCAACGTTTCTCTTCGGTATCAACAATGTGCATGATCTCGCAACCGATAGAGCGACAATAAGTCTGCTCCAGCGCGTCAACGATCTCACGCAACGGTGCTTTATCAATACCTAGAAAAAACGAGCCGGTCTGGAACTCGGTGTCAAGATCAGCCTTGGAAAGCTGATGAAATGACAGATCGAGGTCTGGGACGGGGGTGGGATTACGCAGTCCTAGCGGGTCGATATTGGCCTTCTGATGGCCACGAAAGCGGTATGCGTTAATCAGCTGCAGGACTTTTACCTGCTTTTTATTCTCACCGCTATCGGAGGCGGCGGCTACCCGGCCTGGGCGACTTTCACGACCCAGTTGGTAGAACTGATCACGAGTGGGGCTTAGTGGAACATCGTGGGAGGCACTGCCCTCAGAACGAGGCAACTGATCAAAATAGCTGCGCCATTCATCTGAGACAGAATCAGGATCGGCGAGGTACTGCTCATAAAGCGCTTCCACGTAGTGGACATTGCCACCACTAACGTGAGAGGAACGCCACATCAACTCCATTATGCCTTGTTGCATCTCTCGGTCACCCTGCACTGATGGGGTGGTATCGGTATCGCTGCAATCGCGCAACGACATCGCTATTGCCCTGCCGGCGGGGCGGGACATATGCCGGCGGCGCCGACCGAAGGCCGGAAGCCCTATTCATACTAGCTGTAAGTACTACATTTTCACTACGTACCACTTCAGTACGCTCTATTTCACTACGTACTATTATACCTTCGTCTACTCACTACGTTAATACGAAGGCTTCTTTTATCTAGTCATACTCAATCAGTTCATGCTCAAAAGCCGGTACTTGCGGCACCGGCTTTTAAACTTGACTGGTTAGATGGTGCGACGCGTCGCCGCACCACCTAACGCCCCTATGATAACAAGCGAAGCTCCACGATTTAAGTGGCTTTGTGCAGCAACTTACGTAGCGATCGCATTTTTTTCATAGGATTAGGCGTTTACGTCGCATCAGCCAACAACATTTCACGAATTTTACCAATTGCACGGGTCGGATTTAGTCCTTTTGGACAAACCGCAACGCAATTCATGATGCCGCGGCAACGGAACACGGAGAACGGATCTTCCAGGCTGGTAAGACGTTCGCGGGTAGCCGTGTCACGTGTATCCGCAAGAAAGCGATAAGACTGAAGCAAACCAGCCGGACCGACAAACTTGTCTGGATTCCACCAGAACGATGGGCATGACGTAGAGCAGCATGCACAAAGAATACACTCATACAGGCCATCTAGCTTGTCGCGCTCTTCTGGTGATTGCAGACGCTCAATCGCCGGTGCAGGCTCATCGTTCTGCAAGTACGGTTGAATGCGCTCGTACTGCTTATAGAACAGCCCCATATCCACAACCATATCGCGGATAACCGGCAGACCCGGCAATGGGCGCAAGGTCAGCTTATTGCCTTTCACAACATCTGACAGCGGCGTAATACATGCCAAGCCGTTTTTACCGTTCATGTTCATGCCATCGGAACCGCATACGCCCTCACGGCAGCTGCGACGGAACGCAAGTCCGCTATCCTGCTCTTTCATCAGATGCAGAACATCCAGCACCATCAGATCGCGGCCTTTGGTATCGACCTGGAACTCCTGCATATAGGGCGCGGAGTCGGTTTCCGGATTGTAGCGGTATACGGATACCTGAAGGTTAGACATGGTGACTCCCTCTCGTCAGTGCAGAGATTAGTAGGTGCGAACCTTAGGCTCGAATGTATCAACAGTTTTCGGCTTGAAGTTAACGTCGCGCTTCTTCAGCTCTTTCGTGGCCGGGAAGTAAAGCGAGTGCTTCAGCCAGTTGACATCATCACGGTCAGGATAGTCGTAGCGCGAGTGCGCACCACGGCTCTCATTACGCTCAAGGGCAGCAATCGCCGTTGCTTCTGCCACTTCCATTAGGTTATCAAGTTCTAAAGCTTCAACACGCGCCGTGTTGAACGCATTGGACTTGTCAGGCAGGTGCGCATTGGCAATTCGGCTGCGCAGATCCGCCAGTTTCTTGACACCTTCCTGCATATTCTTCTCTTCACGGAATACACCGAAAGAAGTCTGCATGATGTCTTGGAGCTCTGCTTTAAGCTCAGGAATGCTCTCGCCACCTTCCGATTCATTCCAGCGCGTAATACGCTTCATCGCTGATTCAATATCAGATTCAGAAGCATCCAGGTAATCAATACCTTCGTTCAGCGCGCCTTCAATAAACATACCCGCCGCACGACCGAAGACCACCAGATCCAGCAGTGAGTTACCGCCCAAGCGGTTAGCACCGTGAACCGATACACACGCCGCTTCACCACAAGCAAACAAACCGTTAACGATATGATCGTTGCCGCTTTCGTCCTGGGTAATTGCCTGACCATGAATATTGGTCGGAATACCGCCCATCATGTAGTGACAAGTAGGCACGACAGGAATCGGATCTTTAGCAGGATCAACGTGAGCAAACGTTTTCGACAGCTCAACGATACCCGGCAGGCGCTTACCAAGAACTTCTTCGCCCAGGTGATCAAGCTTCAAGAAGACGTGATCGCCCTTCTCGCCACAACCACGACCTTCCAGAATTTCCATGACCATTGAGCGAGCAACAACGTCACGGCCTGCCAAGTCTTTGGCGTTCGGCGCATAACGTTCCATGAAGCGTTCGCCATCTTTATTGATCAGGTAACCACCCTCACCACGGCAACCTTCAGTGACCAGCGTACCCGCACCATAAATACCGGTCGGGTGGAACTGCCACATTTCCATGTCCTGCATCGGGAAGCCAGCACGTAGCGCCATGCCGATACCATCGCCAGTATTGATCAAGGCATTAGTAGTAGAGGCATAGATACGACCTGCACCACCCGTGGCCAGAACAGTGGCTTTCGATTTAACGTGGACAACTTCGCCAGTTTCGATGCACATGGCGATACAACCGACCACATCACCGTTGCTGTTTTTCACCAGATCTACCGCGTACCACTCATTCAAGAACGTGGTGTTGTTCTTGAGGTTGTTTTGGTAGAGCGTGTGAAGCAGTGCGTGGCCAGTACGGTCAGCGGCTGCACAGGTACGTGCCGCCTGACCGCCTTCGCCGAAGTTTTTCGACTGGCCACCAAACGGACGCTGATAAATACGGCCATTATCAAAGCGCGAGAACGGCAGCCCCATGTGCTCAAGTTCAAACACCGCTTTCGGGCCTTCTGAACACATGTACTCAGCTGCGTCTTGGTCGGCAATGTAGTCGCCGCCTTTAACAGTGTCGTACATGTGCCAGCGCCAATCATCGTTCGGATCTGACGATGCGATGGCGCAAGTAATACCACCCTGGGCAGAAACCGTGTGAGAGCGTGTCGGGAACACTTTGGACAGTACGGCTGTCTTTTTGCCAGATTTGGCAAGTTCTAAAGCAGCACGCAAGCCAGAGCCACCGCCACCGATGATAATGGCGTCAAATGTCAGGCTACGAAGGTTAGACATGTATCAAGCTCCCCACAGAATTTGAATGCCCCACACCAGATATACGAAGATGGCCAGAATAATCAGAGTCTGGGCACCCACGCGCAGGCGAGTGGACTTGAGATAATCGGTGGTGACCGTCCACAAACCGATCCAGGCGTGCGCTGCAATGGAAACAAATGCGAGCAGCGAGAAAATACGCATCCAAGTTTGATCGAACAGTCCACTCCAAGCGTAGTAATCCAGATTAGGATTGAGCAGCAGGTAGGCGACGATAAAGACGGTATATACAGCCAGGATTACCGCTGAAACGCGCTGCATTAGCCAATCGGATAACCCGCTACGGCCAAAACTTGTGATGTTGGTTACCATACCCAAACTCCTGCCAGGATGATCAGAACGACACTGACGACAACAGTGATTTGTGCTTTTTTCACGCCACCTTCTAGGGTCACGCCGATATCCGCATCCATCAACAGGTGTTTGATACCTGCTACAAAATGGAATGCCAATGCGGATAACAATCCCCAGGCAATGAACTTGGCGAAAAAGTTATTGGCCAATGCGTTGCTGACGGCATCAAAGCCAGCCGGAGACGATAGTGATTTACCCAGCGCCCAAAAAGCGAAGATCAGGCCAACGAAGAGGATGACACCCGTAATACGGTGTGTAATCGACGTTAGCGCCGGTAGTGGGAAATGTATCGTAGTAAGGTCTAAGTTTACGGGTCGTTTGCTATTCACGGCGTTATACACACTCTCTTGGCCCGCTCTGCGACAGGTCGGGCATGGCCCGAGCGGGCAGTGGTTGCTGGAAGGGGCTCGGCCGTTGCCAAGTCGAGCACGACCTCCTACCTGCCGGTCGCGCGCCGTGGATTATAAGAACCTTCGCCCCTGCTGACAAACCGAACTCAAGCTTAACTCGACTATGGTGCAAGAAAATTGAGGTCAACCTGAGTCGATTTTGCGTTGCAGCATGGTTATAGTGACAGGAGATTGATGGTTTGATAAGTCCGTTAACGTGTCGTCAACCCCCTGACGCCTCTACCACGAACTCCACACTTACCATATACAAAGATTGCCCAATACAACAACAGCTGTACAAGGATACCTAGCGCTTAGGCTAATTGACAAAATGTCGCACACTTCTATAGTAGGCGAGCCTTTTCGCCGGCGCGGTATGCGAAACAACGACATTACGTCCCAAACCGAATTCGAAAGGAGGCCAGCATGGCTGACAGGAAAGCGACATTGACGGTAGACGGTCTAGAAAAATCGATCGAACTACCCATGTATTCCGGCACACTTGGCCCCGACGTCATCGACGTACGCGGCTTAGGTGCTGAAGGCCTGTTTACCTACGATCCCGGCTTCATGGCCACCTCTTCCTGCCAGTCCGCTATCACTTATATTGATGGCGGCAAGGGCGTGCTGCTACACCGCGGCTACCCTATCGACCAACTGGCCAAAGAGTCTAATTTTGTCGAGGTATGCTACACCCTGCTATTCGGTGAGCTACCTAACGATGAACAGTATGCAGATTTCGAGTCGCGCATTCGTAACCACACCATGGTGCACGACCAAATCAACAATTTCTTCAAAGGGTTCCGCCGCGATGCGCACCCAATGTCTATCCTTTGTGGCGTCGTTGGCGGCCTAGCTGCTTTCTACCATGACCACATGGACATCACCCAAGAAGAAGATCGCGTGATCAGCGCTATTCGCCTCATTGCAAAAATGCCGACCCTGGCCGCAATGTCGCACAAGTATAATGTTGGCCAGCCGTTCAACTACCCCCGCAACGACCTGAGCTATGCAGAAAACTTCCTCTACATGATGTTCAGCAACCCATGCGAAGAGTACAAAATCAATCCGGTATACGCGAAAGCCATGGACCGCATCTTTATGTTGCACGCGGATCATGAGCAAAACGCTTCGACCTCTACAGTACGCTTAGCAGGCTCAACCGGCGCCAACCCCTTTGCCTGTATCAGCGCCGGTATTGCGGCACTTTGGGGTCCTGCACACGGCGGCGCCAACGAAGCCGTACTGAATATGCTTGATGAAATTGGCGACGACTCTGAAGAAAACATTCAGCGGTTTGTCGACAAAGCCAAAGATAAAGATGACCCCTTCAAGCTGATGGGCTTTGGGCACCGCGTATATCGCAACTTTGACCCGCGCGCCAAAGTAATGAAAGAGACCTGTGATGAAGTCCTTGCTGAGCTTGGCTTAGCTGACGACCCGCAGCTCAAAATCGCCAAGCGCCTTGAGCAAATCGCCCTTGAAGACGAGTACTTCATTGAGCGCAAGCTGTATCCAAACGTCGACTTCTACTCTGGCATCATTCTCAAAGCCATGGGCATACCGACCAATATGTTTACCGTTATTTTCGCGGTATCTCGCACCATTGGCTGGATCTCTCACTGGCATGAAATGCTCAGCGAAAGCTACAAAATTGGCCGCCCGCGTCAGCTGTATATTGGCCACGACATGCGCGATTATCCTAAAAAATAACGCCACGGTAACAACGTAGCGTCACTAGGATAATAAAAGGCCACCCACGGGTGGCCTTTTGCTTATCGTAAATTCTTTTTTTATTACTCTACACAAAATATTCCACACCCCTAGCACTCATCACACACCCACAAGGTGCTCTATGCGAACCATCACTACTGTTGCTTTTATTGGCCTGGGCGTTATGGGCTACCCCATGGCAGGCCATCTTGCCAAACAAGGCCTTACAACGCGTGTTTACAACCGCACAAGCAGTAAAGCAGATACTTGGGCAAACGAGTATGGCGGCACCGTACACGCCACCCCCAAAGAAGCCGCTGACGGCGCTGACCTTGTTTTGATATGCGTAGGTAATGACGACGACGTCAGGCAAGTAACTACCGGCACCGACGGCGTGCTAAGCAGCATGACAACCGGCACCTACCTGATCGACCACACCACTGCCTCTGCAGACCTCGCTCTGGAACTAGACACCACCTGCCGCGAGCAAGGCGTAGCCTTTTTAGACGCCCCCGTCTCCGGCGGGCAGCAAGGGGCTGAAAATGGCGCACTGACGATTATGTGTGGTGGTGAGCAGACACACTTTGACGCTGTCCACCCCATCCTTAATCACTACGCCCGTGCCGTCACACTGATGGGCAGCGCTAGCAGTGGCCAGCTGACTAAAATGGTTAACCAGATTTGTATTGCTGGCTTAGTACAAGGTCTTGCCGAAGGCCTCCATTTCGCCGAACAAGCAGGTCTGGATCAACAACAGGTAATTGATGTGGTATCCAAGGGTGCCGCTGGTTCATGGCAGATGGAAAACCGCCACAAAACGATGATTGCCAATGAGTACAATCATGGCTTTGCAGTGGACTGGATGCGCAAAGATTTAGGCATTTGCTTAGAGCAAGCTCGTCGACTGAGCGCCACGCTACCCGTCACCGCCCTTGTTGACCAATTTTATGCTGATGTGCAACGTATGGATGGAGGACGCTGGGACACTTCGTCGCTCTTGAAGCGCCTCCAAAAGCCAGAATAATGCTTGACTTTTAAGCGCCTCGATCTTGAAAAGGGTTTTCCACACTATCTGTGGATAACCCTGTTCACAACCACTACAAAACGTCCCACAATCGCCATGAACAGTGACCCAGCCTTAAATTGATCATTTTTTAACCTAATGTAACTTATTGATTTAAAAGAAATAATGCTAAATCACTGATTTTTTGAGACAACAGCTCAGGGTTGTGCACAACCCCTTCTGCAAACTTGCAAAAGTGGACAAGTCAAGCACAAAATCGCCCAAAAACGATTGAAATGAGAATGATTTCAGCCAACAGCCATAATAACGGGAACGCAAAAAACGACAGATGAGTTGCCTCATTGCCTTTAATTAAAATGCGTATTTTGAGAAATGTTTGCCGACAATAAATCTGCAAATAAATTTCGAGGAAGTAGGAGATGGCGTCCCATAGGGGGTTCGAACCCCTGTTACCGCCGTGAAAGGGCGGTGTCCTAGACCACTAGACGAATGGGACGTTATTAACCTAAATAAATACGGCCTTGAGACGCTATATTGAAAACTTTGTATTGAAAACCAGAGTTTTCGATATTGGTGGAGCCTAGCGGGATCGAACCGCTGACCTCAACACTGCCAGTGTTGCGCTCTCCCAGCTGAGCTAAGGCCCCACATGTCTCGAAGACGGAGCGTATGTTACTGATTACGCCCGCCTTCGTCAAGCCTTTCAAGCACCCTTTTCAAGCACTCGTATTACAGACACCTTTAGAAAGCCCGCTAGTGCCATATCCTAAACATCAACTAGACATTAGAGATCACGAAACTCTTTTTCAAAGCGTTTGGCTTGCTTCTTGGAAACACCGCCTAATACGTCAATGGCACTACGTAGCCGTGCTCGCGTCACGTCGGAACCTAAGATCGCCATGGCATCCATTACAGAGGTGCTCGACGTGCTGCCCGTAATGGCAATAAAGACAGGGGCAAGGAAAGCCTTCATCTTAATATCGAAATGCTCAGCAAGCACTTTAACGTCTGCCAAGAGCACTTCTTTCGTCCATGCAGGCACGGCTTCAAAACGCCACACCAAGAACTGCAGCAGCTTAACCAGTTCTTCTTTCTCAAGCTTCACGCTAGCAAAGTCGTTTTCCGTTAGCGCAGGCAGCCCAGAGAAAAAGTGCCCCGCCAGCGGAATTACTTGGGAAAGGGTTTCCACACGAGGACGCACCTGAGGAAGTATTTGTTTCACGTACTCTTCATTGAATGCCCATTCCCGAAGCGCCTGAAGCAGCGCATCGTCATCTAAGTCTTCACGAATATAAACGCCGTTCAACCAGGTCAATTTTTCCAAATCAAACACTGGCCCACCTAACGATACTCGCTGAATATCAAACTCAGCCATCATATCTGACAGGCTAAACTTCTCGCGCTCGTCAGGCATCGACCAACCCATACGGCCTAAGTAATTAGTGACGGCCTGAGGCAAGAACCCCATACGACGATAGTAGTTAATCGACGTCGGGTTTTTGCGCTTGGATAGCTTGGACTTATCGGGATTACGCAGTAGCGGCAAATGGCACAACTGCGGCATTTCCCAGCCGAAGTATTCATAAAGTAACTGATGCTTAGGCGCTGAATTAATCCACTCTTCGCCGCGCAGCACATGGGTAATGTTCATTAGGTGATCATCAACCACGTTTGCCAGATGATAGGTAGGCATGCCATCCGACTTCAGCAGAATTTGAGCATCAACTTGCGCCCATTCAACTTCGATTGTGCCGCGCAACATATCGTTCACCACACAAACGCCGGTGCTCGGTACCTTCATGCGAACGACATAAGGCCAGCCTTCCTGCTCACGACGAGCCTGCTCATCCGCAGCCAACGCTAAGTCAACGGGTTTCAAAGCCAAGTGCATACCCGCCGCTTTGCGAGCTTCCCGCAGTTCACCCAACTCTTCACTGGTGCGGTAACACTTAAAGGCATGCCCCGCATCCATAAGCTGCTGGGCGTACTGGGCGTAGATATCACCACGCTCGCTTTGTCGATATGGGCCGTGAGGGCCGCCCACATCAGGGCCCTCATCCCACTCCAGCCCTAGCCAACGTAACGAATCTAAAATCATCTGTTCTGATTCAGCGGTAGACCGAACCCGATCGGTGTCTTCAATGCGCAGAATGAACTGGCCACCATGCTGGCGCGCAAAACAGAGATTAAACAGCGCGATATAGGCAGTACCTACATGCGGATCACCCGTTGGAGAAGGCGCGATACGAGTACGAACGGTCATCAAAATGTCCTTTTGGCAATAAAGCGTCTCGGCATTATACGCACCCTTAAGGCAACCAGCAGTACCTTGCAGGGAACGAGTTTGACTTAAAAGCGTCTGATCAGAAGTTGGAGGCTCATTAATAGGAAGATGCGCGTTAAAGCACAATCGCTTAGTATGGCGAAGCCCCTATGATTCGTGTTCATACTTGAGAGCGCCTCGCGATTTCTAGTATGCACAGAGCGCCGCCGAATAGGGTGGAAGTACACTCAACGAGCTTGTTTAGCTCAACGATAGGAAAATGAAATGGAATCGCTAGGCTCACGTATAAAGCAACTGCGGCTTCGGGCCAAGCTCAACAAAGCTGCCCTCGCACGTAAAGTAGGCGTATCAGATGTCACCATTTCTTACTGGGAATCCGGTGCTATCAAACAAATCGGCCACGAACGCCTTGTTGCGCTCGCCGATGCCCTTGATTGCTCTTTGGCAACCCTACTAGAAGGTGACAGTGCCGCCCCTCTGTTGATCCTGACACATACTGGTCCCCTCCCCTGGGAACAGGTTCAGGCAACTATGATGACGGTGCCGCATCATCTGCCGCTAAAGATTGACTGGAAAGCTCCCTGCATAATGGCAACCCCCGGCCAAGAAACGGATTTCTCACCGGTGTTAGCAGGCGACTTAGTGCTATTAGGCCCTACCCATGTATTTCACAAAGCTGGTCATTATCTGATCCAGCAAGAACAAGGTTATGTTATTGAGCATTTTGCTAAAGCGCCCAGTGACACCACCATACATGCGGTACTGCTAGCACACTGGTCTCCTGCCTAAAGCATCTTTATCCCCCCACGTCCTACATTTCTTCAACTACGTCCACCTGGTCGCGCGTACGTCTTGGTTCACTGCCCACTAAGAAACTGCGCGAGTAGGTGGCAACCTGCCCTAATCCATGGCGAGTTTGGCTAACCAGCTCGCCAGCCAAATGCTCCCCTTCACTGCCAATGCGCGCCTGAACCACTTCTGGCTGCACGGCGGCTTCTGAAAGCTGGACCTGCACACTATATCGTCCATCCGGTAAGCCACTGCCAGAACCAAAGGGGCCAGCATTAAACCGCCCTTGTAAAACACTGGTACGCTCCTGCCAACGCACGCGGCTTATCTCACGCTCAATGGTTACCTGAATAAGAGCGCCGTCCGGCAGGTTGGTTTCGCCTTCTACCATTAAACGACGATCAGAGCGCAGAGAGGCCCTAGCCGAAATGGCTACAACGAGAGGATCGACCACCTCTTGTGGTTCGGCACTTTGCTGTGGGCTAGGCACTTCAACGACCGGCTCAGGCGACTCTGAGGGTGACTCCTCCTCCTGACCGCCACAACCAGCCAGCAGCAGCACGCTCACCAACACTAAACTGATACCACCTAGTGTCTTATGCATAGAGACTCCTCAACAACGAAATATCAGCTTACCACTGCCTAGCCCTCATCACATTGAATAAGACCGCAAAACAAGCAAAGTGCTGCAGGGCTCAAAAGGCTTATTTCATTGACAAACGAAACTAATTTCGTTTTTGTGGATTCAATACCTACGCGCCGGACTTTGAACAAGCGATATTCACCTTCCACCTTTGCCGGCCTCTACCCTCACAATTGAGCCGCGTGTGCTTTGTACTCAAACCCGCTTTTTGCGTACAATCGCTCGCCAACGACTCCCCCTGCTGTTAAGCAACCACGACTGGCTTATACCGCATCGAATGATGCAAGTGATTGATATGACTAAAACAAGCCCAGCAGATGCTGCTCGTCTGTTTTCCGTGGCACCTATGATGGATTGGACAACCCGCGATTACCGCGCGTTTGCACGCACGTTAACCAAGCGGACATTGCTGTATACCGAGATGGTGACCACTGGTGCCATTTTGCATGGAACGCCCCGTGAGCGCTTTTTAGGCTATAGCGATGTAGAGCATCCGATTGCGTTGCAATTGGGTGGCAGCGATGCGGGAGAGCTGGCCGAGTGTGCAGCCATTGCCGAGGCGTGGGGTTACGACGAAGTCAATCTGAATGTCGGCTGCCCCAGCGACCGGGTGCAGAACAATATGATTGGCGCTTGTTTGATGGGCCACCCTGAAAAAGTGGCGGCGGCGGTGAAAGCTATGCAGGCGGCAGTGTCGATTCCGGTCACGGTGAAGTGCCGTATCGGGATAGACGATCAGGATGAAGATGCTGACTTGGCGCGGTTTATTGAGATTGTGGCGGCTGCAGGTTGCAACATCTTTACGGTTCACGCGCGCAAAGCTTGGCTGCAGGGTTTGTCGCCTAAGCAAAACCGGGATGTACCGCCCCTTAACTACCCCCGCGTGCATCGTCTGAAGCAGAGCCACCCAGAGCTGCATATTGGCATTAATGGGGGGATTAAAACCCTAGCCGAGTGCAAAGCCCAGCTTGAGCACATAGATAGTGTGATGGTGGGCCGCGAGGCGTATCAAAACCCGTGGCTACTCGCCGGGGTCGATGAGCAGCTATTTGGTGAAGCGGGGCCTGCGCGTACGCGCTTGGAAGCGGCTAACGCATTTCGCCCGTATATTCAGCAGCGGTTAGATGAAGGGGCCAAGCTGAATCACATTACCCGCCATTTGCTGGGGTTATTTCAGGGCTGTCCCGGTGGCAGACGCTTCCGTCGCCACCTGTCTGAACACGCGCACAAAGAGGACGCGGGCCTGCGCCTTTTCGATGAAGCGCTTAGCTTAGTTCGCGAACCCGAAACAGAGACTCAGGAAGCACTACAGCCCGCGACCTAGCTCGGCTGCGGGCTGCATATTAAGACGAACGCCTAGCGGCTTGGACGCGCTAGGTGTAAAACGCCGCTATGGATTGCGAACGCCCTGCTCAATCCGCTCGCCGACCTCTTGATCAATATTGCGCCAGTACTCAAAAGCACGTGCTAATACAGGCTCGGTAACGCCACCGGATAAGTGTCCTACCACATTCGACACTAAGCGATCACGCTGGGCATCATCCATTACTTCACGCACTAGCGCATGGGCTTGGCTCCAGTCGTCATCGTCTTTTCTGAGCGTATAGGCCGCACGTACAAACTTTCCGTCTGTTGACCACACCGCGTCTTCTGGGTAGCGCTGAGCATCGGCTTTCGGCCCGCCTTTGCTATTGGGCGTATACACCGGATCGGTAGCGTGCCGAATACGCATCGCACCACCTTGGCTATAGCTGTGCACGGGGCATTTTGGGGTATTCACTGGGATATGCTTGTAGTTCACACCCAAGCGGGCACGGTGAGCGTCAGCATAAGAGATAGAGCGTGCCAATAGCATTTTGTCCGGTGATAATCCGGTCCCCAGCACCATGTTATTAGGCTCAAACGCGGCTTGCTCAATTTCGCTATGAAAATCCGTGGGATTACGGTCGAGCGTCAGCTTACCAACTTCGATTAACGGGTAGTCTTTATGAGACCACACTTTGGTCAAGTCAAAAGGATTCACTCGGTAGGTCTTGGCATCATCAAACGGCATAATCTGCATGTTGAGCGTCCACGTAGGATAGTCGCCCCGCTTAATGGCCTCAAACAAGTCACGACGATGATAATCGGCATCACTGCCGGCCATCTGATCGGCCTGCTCTTGGGTCATGCATTTAATCCCCTGATCAGTTTTGAAGTGATACTTCACCCAAAACCGTTCTCCTTCAGCATTTACCCACATATAGGTGTGGCTGGAGTAACCGTTCATGTGCCGCCACGTGGCTGGCACGCCTCGATCGCCCATCAACCATGCCACTTGGTGAGCTGACTCAGGTGCCAGTGTCCAAAAATCCCACTGCATATCGTGGTCACGCAGGCCATTATCCGCTCGGCGTTTTTGCGAGTGAATAAAGTGTTGGAATTTCATCGGGTCGCGGACAAAAAACACGGGGGTATTGTTACCCACCATGTCGAAGTTGCCTTCTTCGGTATAAAACTTAATCGAGAAACCGCGGGGGTCGCGCCATGTGTCAGGGCTGCCGCTCTCCCCGGCGACAGTCGAAAAACGAATCAGCACGTCGGTCTTAGTGCCCGGCTGTAGAAACTTGGCTTTGGTATAGTGGCTAACATCGTGGGTTACTTCAAAATGCCCAAACGCACCACTCCCCTTTGCATGAGGTTGGCGGTCAGGAATCATTTCACGGTTAAACGCCGCCATTTGCTCCATCAAATAGTGATCATGCATAACAATGGGGCCATCAGGGCCTACTGACAGAGCATGCTCGTCGCTTGAAACCGGAATACCTGACTCATTCGTAGTGGGATGCTGGCTATCACTGCTCATGACACTTCCTCCTTGTCATATTCGACATGGCACGATTCGTACCACTGGAAAAAGGCCGCCTTTAACAGGCTATATTAATCTAAGCTAAAGCGGCCACCCCACAGATATAGCCAACTCACGTGCATCACGCCACCTGTGACTCGGTCACTCTCTCTATTAAGCCAATAGTTTTTAGCTATAATTTTTTAATGAAAAGCCTTTAACAATAATTTTCAACAACGGCTTGTGAGCAGATGTTCAAAGGTCTCTTGGTAGAACACCGTTACTTAGTAACAGTGCTCATCATCAGTACCAAGTACCAAAGCCGAGTATCAATACATCGCATCAGGCTGAGGCGTCAGGCTTGATTGAAAATTTTCAATCGCCGTCTCAGCTTCTTCAATCTCATCAAAGCGGGCGATGTGATAAAGCGCTTCACCTTCGTTCGCTAGCGGCAGACGGCTCATACCAATAACAATGCCGTCGGCCATAGAGAGCACCTCACCTTCATCATTGCCGAAGGGGTCTGCCACTTTACCGAGCACCTCGCCTTTTGCTACCCGAGCGCCCAGGCGCACCTTAGGACGCAAAATGCCATCAATAGGCGCCCTCGCCCAGCTGGAGCCATTGGCAAGTTCAGCAGGCATTGGCGAGCGGCGACGCTGCTCGCCGGTCAGCATACCTAAACGGCGCATCACGCGTAAAACGCCACGCACGCCGGGGGCAATTGCCCACTCATCAAAACGTAGCGCCTCACCAGCTTCATAAGTAAGCACCGGAATGCCACGGTTCTGAGCATAGTGGCGTAAGCTACCTTCGCGGAGCTCTGCATTGAGTACCACAGGGGCACCAAACGCATCGGCCATGCGCTCAGTTTCACTGCCTGGCTGTAACTGAGCACGAATTTGCGGAAGATTGGTGCGATGAATAGCACCCGTATGCAAGTCGATAATATGCGTGGCGTGATCGACAATTTCATCGCGAAATAGCGCCGCAATACGCCCACCTAACGAGCCCTTTTCACTGCCCGGAAAACAGCGGTTCAAATCTCGTCGATCTGGTAAATAGCGCGTTTGCTGTAAAAAACCGAAAACATTGACGACGGGTACAGCAATTAACGTGCCACGCAAGCTATTGATTGCTTTGGAACGCAGTAGGCGACGAACAATTTCAACTCCATTAATTTCATCGCCATGAATCCCTCCACATACCAGCATGACCGGGCCATCTTTACGCCCATGCACGACTTCGACCGGAATATGCAGCTGCGTGTGGGTATACAGGCGTGCTACAGGCACATCAATTTGTAAGCGTTGGCCAGGCATTACAGTGCGCCCAGCCAGGGTAAAGGGTGCTCGCGCCATGCTGAGAATCCTATAGCGTGCCTAATAACGGTTTCGTTTCGAAACGGCGTTTCCAAATTAATCTTATACGCTTTTTACTGACAAATGACGAATTTGTTAATCCACGTTATGAGCTAAAGTAATTAACCATACAGTTTTGAATGTAAAAAGTGGTGCACATAAGATAAAATGGGCGTATCACGTGTCAATTACTGAGGTTACGTTTTTATATGGCAAGAAAAACCAAAGCGGAGGCTGCTGCAACTCGCGAAGCGCTGTTGGATGCGGCTGAAGAGGTGTTTTTCGCAAAAGGCGTAGCTCGCACATCGCTGGAGCAAATTGCTCGTCACGCCGACCTGACGCGCGGTGCTGTTTATTGGCATTTTAAAAATAAAGGCGACCTTTTTATGGCGCTAGTGGAGCGTGTGCACATGCCCTTCCAGTCACTAATGGAAGAGGTAAATAACGCCGACCCGACTATCTCACCACTAACTGCCATACAACTTGCCTGCCATGCCGGCTTAAACCGCATGGAGCAGCCATCCCATCAGCGCATTTTATCAATTCTGCTGCATCGCTGTGAATTCTTTAGCGATATCAACCCGATTCAGATGCAAGATGAGATCGCAGACGAGTGTTTTGATGAAATGCTGTCGGTATTTCAACTGGCCCAACAGCAGCAGTTGCTACGCGCTGATCTAACCCCTGAGGTGGCAACGCGGCTTATGCAGGCAGCACTGGGTGGCTTGTTTCATGACTGGCTGCGAAATCCAGAATCTTTTTCATTGCGCGAACGCGGCGGTGAGCTCATCGATACATTAATCACCATGATGAAGCGCTAACCATCTCGCTGCAATGCAGCAACACACCTATACTGAACGGATTGTCAGCATAGGATAATTTTATGGATGCATTGGAATTTGTTCGTATCCGCGAACTTGATATCGCTGTGCGCATTTGGAATCCCGACGCACCCCGCACGCTGATGGCATGGCATGGCCTTGCGCGCCACGGCGGTGATTTCGAAGCCCTAGCCCATCAGATGGGCAGCGAATGGCGTATTCTTGCGCCAGATACACCTGGTCGCGGCCTTTCCAGCTGGTCACTGTTTCCTGCCCACGATTATCTCTACAGCCACTACATGACCGTGGCGATAGGCGTGCTAGATCATTTTCAATTAAAGCAGGTCGACTGGCTGGGCACTTCCATGGGCGGGCTATTGGGCATGCTGCTGGCTGCTGACAAAACACATCAACATCGGATTTCTAGGCTTATCCTGAACGATGTTGGGCCTGAGTTGAATAAAGACGGCCTAATCGCGCTCTCCAGTTATTTCAGCCTAACTCACCGTTTTACGAACTTTGCAGACCTACAAAAAGAGCTGACACAGCACTACGCAAGCTTTGGAATCACCTCTGATGATGAATGGCAAGCGCTGGCATTGGGAAGCGCACGACGACTCCCTGATGGTAGTTGGACCTATCACTTCGACCCCCGTATTGGCGAGCAATTTATCCATGACACACCGCGAGACACATGGGCAGATTGGGCAAATATTCACTGCCCTGTGATGGTGATTCGAGGTGCCGAATCAACCTTACTGGATGCCGAAACGCTGCCGCGTATGAAAGAGGTGCAACCCAGCTTAGTTACTTTCACCGCCCCAGGCTGTGGCCATGCCCCTATGCTGAATCAACCCGAGCAAGTAACACCGCTCCGTCAGTTTCTCGACACGCCACTCAGCGCCTTCCCCCGTAGCAAACCAACAAGCGTCACCGCCACTTCGCACCCTGTTGGCCAGTGGCTCATTAAGCAGTGGCGGCGCCTATTTGGCTAGACAATACGTTGGCTAGACAACATTCGCTAGGTGGAATAGCCGTTTGAATGATGCTTGCGGTGCAAGCGCAGCTTATTCACGCGAACGCGCGTATCGAGATACTGTTGCTCAAGCACACTGCGGTACGCGCCTTCGTTGGCAAGATATTTCACAAGCACTCGGCGTTCGCCAGCTTGCGGGCAGTCCCCCGCTTTGCAATGCAATTTGACGGCGCTGCTGGGTTCATTTTCCAGCTGAGCAGATGCATATTCATCATTCTGGCGTTCCGAGACAACGACCGTAGCGCCCAATAAACAGCGGCGATTGAATGGCTGATAGCGATGAAGCGCGCGTTGCAATGAATGGCACACGGCTGCCGCAACTGGCGACGCAACTGCAAATGAGATCCACAGCACGAGCACACCGACAGGCACCCTCAACATACCCAGCGATAACCAGCGGAGGGCTAGTAGCTCAATAGCCAGCGAAATAGCACCCGCGAAAAGTACCAAGAAGCTTAACGCAAGCGTGGCAGGTACACCTGCAAAGCCTAAAGACACCAGTGTGCTGGCCATATGATCGTCGCGTAGGCTATCGCGCTCAAATAGCTCCAACGGTGCAAGCCTGATTAACACCAGCAGCCAGTAGAGCGATATCAAAGCCAACAAGAAGGTAAAGACAATCGTTGGAAATTGCAGTACGGCGGAAACAAGTGATTGCATCATGGCGTGTTCTCCTCCAGACGAAGCCTGGTGATGTTTTCGCTTGACGTTATATTTATTAGCACAAGCTAAAAACAGGGTCTCTTTTAGCGTAGACCACCTTACGCGTTTATGTGGTTCTCTAATTGCTCTTGATCAAGTTTGTAAAAAAAACGGGCACCATGAAAACATGGTGCCCGCTAGCAAGTCGCTAAACAGCGTTATGCTTAGTCGTGACCTAGCGCTGCCTGCTCGTTGTTACCATCCCGGTCAGGGTGGCGTTTCCGATAGAGCCAATCAGACACCGTGGCAATCATTGCGTAGAAGCTTGGAATAAACAGGCTTCCCAGCACGGCAACAGACGCCATACCGACCGCAACGGTGGTACCTATGTGGTGGCTACTCACATCGCTCGCGCCAGAGGCCAGTGCCAATGGCAAGGTACCGAAGATAAAGGCCAGTGAGGTCATAACGATAGGACGGAAACGGAGCTCCGCGGCGGTAATCGCTGCTTCACGAATCGACTTACCATGCTCTTTGCGCTGCAACTCCGCAAACTCAACGATAAGGATCGCGTTCTTAGCGGCCAAGCCAACAACCACCAGCATCCCAATCTGGACATAGACACTGGTATCCAGGCCTCGCAACGCAATACCACCCACGCCGCCCAAGAAAGCAAACGGCGTGGCAGTAAGTACCGCTAGTGGTAGCGACCAACTCTCATACTGTGCCGCCAGTATCAAGAACACCATCAAAATACCAAACACAATGGCGAGCAAAGCGGTATTGCCAAGGTTAGACTCTTGGTAGGCAGTCCCCGTCCAGCCCATTCCCCAGTTTTGGCCCAATGTTTCCTGAACCACTTCCTCCATCGCTGCAATAGCCTGTGTAGAGCTGTAGCCTGGCGCTGGATTACCCTGGAACTGAGCCCCCGCATAAACACCGAAGCGAGAAACAACAGATGGACCCGTTTGGCGTTCGAGCGTTACAAACTCAGAAAGAGGAATGCGCTCACCATTGCCACCACGTACATAAACGCTGCTCACATCATCGGGCGTTTTACGGAATTTATCTTCATTCTGTAAATAGACCTGGAAGTTACGGTTTTGGTAGCTAAAGAAGTTAACAAAACCATTACCGAAGGTGTTGGCTAGCGCCGAGTTGATATTCTCAAGGGCGACACCATAGCTCAGCGCTTTTTGCTGATCTATTTCCGCACGGTAAGAAGGCACATTGACGTTAAACGTTGTAAAAACGCGGCTTAATGCCGGGTGCTGGTTAGCCGCCTGCATAATTTGCAATGACGCTTGATACAACTCGCGAGGTGACGAGCCTTCAAAAGATTGCAAATAACCGGTGAAACCACCCGTTGTTGAAAGCCCCATGATCGGCGGTACGTTAAACGCCATCGCAGAACCACCATCAATGCTCGCCCCCAACTGCATAATACGGCCAACCAACTCATTAGCCGTTAAGTCACGTTCTGCCCAGGTTTTCATGTTGATAAACATAATGCCCCGTGCAGTATTGACCGCACTCGACAGAATGTCGTATCCCGCGACAGCAGAGGAGTACTCAACGCCCGGAATGGCTTCTATCTGTGAGCTAAGCTCATTCATATAGGCTTGGGTTCGGCTAAGCGACGCAGCATCGGGCAATGAAACGCTAACCAGCACGATACCTTGGTCAGTTTCCGGCACAAGTGTGGAAGGCGTATTTGCATAGAGCCAGTAAGAACCGGCCCCCACCGCCACAGTCAGCGCAAGCGCTAACACCCAGAAACGCACCAGCTTTTTCACAAACCACATATAAACGGCGGTAAAACCAGCGAAGAAGCGGTCAAACAGGCGCAGCGGCGTGGTAATCGCACGCCGGAACGCGGACTGTTTCGTTTTATGCAGGTTATGCTTAATGAAGATGGCCGACAGCGCAGGGGTGAACGTCAGTGCCATCAGCGCCGATAGCGCCACCGATATCGCCACGGTAATCGCAAACTGCTGATAAATTTGGCCGGTAAAACCGCCCAGGAACGCCACGGGTACAAACACCGCCGCCATAATCAGCGATGTGGCAATAACCGGGCCACCCACCTCTTTCATCGCGCGGATAGTGGCATCACGAACCGTAATATCGTCCTCTTCGCTCAATACCCGTTCAACGTTCTCCACCACCAGAATCGCATCATCCACCACGATGCCTATCGACAGCACCAGAGCGAAAAGCGTTAGAAGGTTGATTGAGAAGCCAAACAAGTAAAAACCAGCAAAGGTACCGATAACCGAGACCGGCACGACCGACATAGCAATGACCGTAAAGCGCCAGTTCTGCAAGAAGATGAACAGAATCACGATAACGATCAGGAACGCTTCAATAAACGTATGCAGAACGGTTTCTACCGAGGCATCAATAAACAGCGTGGTGTCGTAAGGCGTTACATACTCAAGCCCTGGCGGAAAACGCCCCGATAGTTCTTCCATCGTGGCACGCACTGCTTCAGCGGTTTCCAGTGCGTTTGCACCCGGCTGCTGGTTGATGATGATCGGCGTCATTGTGGCGCCGTTTAAGCGTGCATCAACACCATAGAACGAAGCGCCTAGTTCAATACGTGCTACGTCCTCGAGACGCAGCGAAGAGCCGTCAGGATTCGTACGCAGATAGATATTGCGGAAATCATCGGTTCCCGATAAACGCCCACCGGCGGTAATTGTATAGGTATAAGCACGCGGTTCGCTTTGCGGTGTTGCCGCTAAGTTACCTGCGGGAATTTCGGTATTCTGCGCGCGAATAGCACTGGCCACCTCACTGGGCGTGAGGTCATACTGAGCCAGCTTGTCAGGGTCCATCCACACCCGCATCGCAAACTCACCACCGCCTAACACTTCGGCATTCCCTACGCCGGGCACTTGGCGTAGCTCATCCAAGATATTAAGCGTGGCGTAGTTCTGCATGTAGATTTTGTTGTAGTCACCGCTAGGAGACGTCAAGGCAACAAGCATCAGAATAGAGTCAGAGCGTAACTCAACCGTCACCCCTTGAGACTGAACCGCCTCAGGTAACTGCGAAAGCGCGCCCTGCACTCGGTTATTGACATTGATGGTGTTGATATCACCATCAGTGCCAATGTTAAACGCAACACTCAGGCTCATAAGACCATTATCAGCGCTGTTTGAGGTCATATATAGCATGTCCTCAACACCATTGATGGCCTCAGCAAGCGGTGCCGCGACGGTTTGCGCAACCGTCTCAGCATCTGCCCCGGGGAACTGAGCCTGAACGGACACAGTGGGAGGTACAACGCTGGGATACTGCTCTATCGGCAGTATTCGCATCGCCATCGTACCTACCAGCGTCAAGATAATCGCCAAAACGGTGGCGAAAATCGGTCGGCTGATAAAGAAGTTGGAAAAGTTCATTATTGCGCGCCCTCTTCCCCTTCAGCGGGCTGTGCGTCAGCCGCCCCATCCTGCATTGCCTCTGCCTGCCCGGCTTCTTGCTGGGCGTCTTCCTGCTCAGCTTCTGCGACGATGTCGGCAGCGTTACCTTCAAATGGCTGGGGGTCAATTAGCATTCCTGGCTCCAGACCAGCGGGGTCGCCTACGATGACACGCTCGCCAGCAGTCAGGCCATCATGAATGATTTGCCATGGGCCAGCCACTTCACCGAGTTGAACCGTGCGCTCGCGCGCTTTATTTTCATCATCGACAATAAAGACCCGCGGTCCCATTAACCCTTGAGTAACGGCAATTTCTGGTACGGCCAGTACATCAAAACGCTTCAAGCCTTCAACACGAACCCGGACAAACTGACCAGGCAATACCGCGCCATCAGGATTTGCGAACGCTGCTGACGCCTGCACCGTACTGGTGCCGCTATCAACACGAGAACCCAGGAAGCTCAAACGACCTTCAAGCTCAGCGCTGTCGTCACCATACTGTCCTGGCACACTCAAACGCGCGGTTATGTCTGATGCGCTACCACTCTCACCCAGCTGTCGACGCAGCTCAAAAGCATCGCGCTGAGGTAGTTGAAAACGCACTTCAAGAGGATCAAGCGGCGTAATAGTGGCTAACTCAGTTCCTGGCGTCACCAAATTACCAACGTTTATCTGACTTAAACTGATCATGCCAGACACCGGTGCGGTGACGTTTGAATAGCCTAAATCAAGATTAGCACTGGTTAACGCAGCATCGGCTTGAGCGACACTTGCTTGGGCAACGCGCTGGTCAGCTAGTGCTTGGTCATACTGCTGACGACTGACCGAGTTTTGGCTCAGCAACTGCTCAAAACGCTGCGCATCACGCTGGGCACGGGCCAGTTCAGCGCGCGCACTTTGCAAGTCGGCCTCACGCTGGTTAACGGTTGCTTGGTAGAGATCTGGCTCGATGGTATAGAGTCGGTCCCCCTGCTCTACCAGTTGCCCTGGCTCAAAATGGCGCTCTTCAAGAAACCCGTTCACCCGTGCCACAAGCGTGACTTCACTGTCGCTGCGCAGCAGTGATGGGTAGGATTTATTCAGAGGAATATCCTGGCGGGTTATTTCAGCTACTTCTACCGCATGAGGCGGAGCTTCCTGCTGCCCAGCCTGCTGTTGCTGAGGTTGCTCCTGGCCGCATGCGGCTAGCGCCAATGCAGCTATCAGCGTCACTAGACTCGCTCTACCTGAGTGAATCGTTTTCTTCATACGTTGGTTTCCCATTAATCTTTTCAACATTGACGGATAGCAGCACAGCGAGAGGTTGGTTAATGTGTTAGAAAACTAACAACTCGCTAGCTTACGCACCCGGCGTGGGTGGAGCGCCAATATCCATAGCCCTCTGGTAGGCGTCGGGGTCGCCACCCTCAGGCAGAGTGAAGTTCACCTCATCTCCCGTTAGCCACGCATTGACGTCTTCAATCGCCTCAACGTCTAACAGACCCGCCTGCTGGCGCAGTGAGAGCAAATTAACCACATAGTCATAACGCGCTTCGGCATAGTTAGCGATAGCGTTATAGAGGCTTTGTTCAGCGTTCAACACGTCCACGATATTACGTGTGCCTACTTCATAACCGGCACGGGTAGCTTCTAAAGCACTACGGTTAGAAACGATGGCCTGCTGGCGAGCCTCAACGGTATCGACGTTGTTGCTAACCTGGGTATAGAGCGAACGCACTTGTTGGATGGTAGTACGGCGTTGGGACTCGAAATCGTATTGGCTACTTTCAAGCTGGAAGGTACCTTGGCGAATACGGGCGCTGGTGGTGCCACCGGTATAGATAGGTAAGTTCGCCGAGACACCCACTTGGCTTGACGTGTTGTAGCCACTCACCAAATCACTATCGCTATCCGAGTACTGGTAGTTAGCAAATGCCTGAACCGTCGGCATACGTCCAGCACGCGCCAGCTCGACGCCTACGCGGGAAAGCTCAATGCCTGCCTGCTGCGCTAATACCTGCGGGTTACGCTCAATGGCTTGCTCTACCCAATAGTTACGATCCGTAGGGGTTGGCAGGGCAATCGGCATACTATCGCCTAACGCGTCGATACTGGCGTAACGTTGCCCCGTCAGCTGTTCAAGCACCTCAAATGCCACCTGAAGATTACTCTCTGCTGCTATGCGATCAGCGCGGGATTGATCAAAGCTCGCCCGTGCTTCCTCTACTTCAGTGATAGCAATGAGACCTACTTCAAACTGCTCTCGAGCCTGCTCAAGCTGGCGGCCAATCGCACGCTCTTGAGCTAAACGCGCCTCGAGCACTTCGTGGGCACGCAAAATATCGAAATAAGCGCTCGCGACATCAATCAGCAACTGCTGCTCAGTGGCGGCCAATAAGTACACTTGTTGATCAATCTGACGTTCAGCCTGATTCACTTCCTCACGTGTGACAGCATTGAAGAGTGCCTGGGTCGCCTCAAGTGTTAATGACGCGGTGTTGTAGCGATCATCGCTGACACCCGCCGCATTAGAACCGGCACCAGCGCTCTGCCCAACTCTAGAGGAGGACTGGCTTTCGTACTGCTGGTTATGGACGACATTGCCGGAGGCATTTACCTGAGGCAACAGCGCGCCACTTGCCACATCGCTTGCCGCTTCAACACTTGAAAATTCAGCACGTGCAGAGGCCAAGGCAGCGTTGTTATTAAGCGCATCGCGAGTGATATTGACTAAATCTGCCGCTTGAGCGGGCAGGACGAAAGAAGATGTCAGCACTGCTAATAGCAGGGGACGAAAAGGGGCATTGACTGCCCAGTGTGCCAGTCGCATGGGATTGCCTCTAGGTGTCAACGTAGGGTGACGATAATGATAGCCATTCTGAAGGGTGGCATTATAGTTACATTCATGTATGTATGCTAGGCTTGAACTTAACCTAAATATATGAACAGCGTCACGTATAGATAACCGTACTACACAAGACTCTCTATTACCTTAGTCCAAAGCTCCATGAGCTTGCAGCTTTTTAGCGCTCCTTTACCCACTCGAATCTTAAGTGAACCATGTTACAGCTAATGTAATTACACGCTAACTAAAGTGAGCGCTTGAGTCTCTCAACAACATGCGGCAGTGATTGGCAATCCAAACAGATAGCTAATAAAGCGAGAAAATCAGCACCATCACCACTATTGCTCCGCCAAACGCTGCCCCATTAACTCTCAAAAGCTTCCAATACTGCCACGCAGCGTTCAACGGCACTGTGATACCCTGAACCAAATAACAGCAGATGGTTAAGCAATGGATAAAGCTGAAACAACGCTTCGCGTCTTGGCCAGTCGGTTGGCTTATCGCCGTTCCAGTAAGCATCAAAAAAAGGTGCGCTAGGCGATCCAAACAGGGTCAGCATGGCCAAATCAACGTCGGGATAATGGCGATAAACAGCAGGATCGATCAGTGCCGGCCCTCTAGTGGTTGTCAGCACATTACCCGACCATAGATCACCATGAATAAGGCTGGCAGACGAATCTGGCAGCCATGTTTCTAGTTGCTCTGCTTGGTGTTCAACACGGCGTCGCAACGCGCCATTCAGCAGGCCCTGCTGATAACAAGCTTGAGTAAGAGGCAGTAGACGCCGTTCGCGCTGAAACGCACGGCCATCTGCCAGCGGGGAGTTGGGTTGGGGCGTACGCCCACACGCATTGTCCTGATGCCAGCCATGGGCATCACCTATCACACCATGCAACTCACGCAGCCCTTCGCCTAAAGCGACGCTACTTTGGGTGTTTGCGGGTTGGGTATCGAGTGACTCTATCACCAGCCACCCCATCGTCTCTCCTAGCACCTCAGGTATCACTAATGACGTACCCGCCCCCTTGAGCGCGCGAAGCCCTTCTGCTTCGCCAAGCAATCGCGCGGAATCGTCGTGTTTGATAACGACTTGCCCTTGACGAGTAGTCAAGGCGTAAACAGCGGCTATATCACCCCCCACTGAGTGGCTGCAGCTTATCAGTGGGGGTTAATCCCAGCGTATCTAGCAGATCGCGCAAAACGGCATCCATGACTCTCTCCACTCAAGGCGCGTGTACTCTCCGCATCTCTCCTTAAACGGTACAAGGCAAAGCAATATCTTTCTAGGCAATCCGCATTATTAAACGTTATGACGCTGAGCAAGCGCCTCGCGATAACGCTGATAAATCACCTCATAAGCAGAAACACGCTTAGCGTCAGGGTCGGCAAGGGAAGCGGCATCCAGGTGCACCAAGCGCTCACAAAGCGATGCCAAGGTCACACCCTCCTGATGTAAGTCGCACCAAGCCGCTTGAATAGCCGCCCCTAACGCGGCGGCATCGGTAATCTCTGGGCAGATTACCTGGGTATTAGTAATGTCAGCCACCATTTGCCGCCAGACTGGGCTCTTGGCACCGCCGCCAATCAGCCTAATCTGGCTGGTGCCGTCAGCTAGATCACCTAATAGTTCCAAGCCATAGCGCAGGCCAAAAGTAGCGCCTTCCATCACCCCTCGGCAGAGGTTAGCTTGAGTCATATTAAGGCTGGTCAAACCAAGAAAATCACCCGTCGCATTGGGCAGCATCGGCACCCGTTCGCCGTTAAAAAACGGCAGTACAATCACTCCCTCGGCCCCAATCGGCGAGCTGGCAACCTGGTCGCCAAAGGCGGCTAAATCCAGCCCAAACAGCTCACGCACGCGAGTAGTCGCAGAGGTAACGTTCATCGTGCAGATTAACGGCAGCCAGCCACCGTGGCTGGCACAGAAGCTGGCCACCATGGCGCTATCGCACACCACCGAATTAGGTGAATAAGCGCACACCGTGCCGGAGGTTCCTAAACTAAGCGTCACCAGCCCCTGAGTAATATTACCGGTGCCAATTGCGCCTAACATGTTGTCGCCGCCGCCAGAAGACACCACCACATCATCATGAAGCCCCAACTCTTGCGCCACTAGCGGGCGCACTCGCCCTGCTGGCTCGTGCGCCTGGATAAGGCGAGGTAGCACACGGTCAGGGTCAAGTTCCGGCGCAATGGCTGCAAATACCTCTTTCTGCCAGCATTGGGCACGGGTATCAAAATAACCGGTGCCCGACGCATCACCCGCCTCAGTGACCCGCTCACCGGTCAGCCAGAAGTTGAGGTAGTCGTGGGGCAGTAGCAGAGTGGCTATACGCTGGTAGGCGTCAGGGTGATGCTCCCGCAGCCACGCCACTTTAGATGCGGTATAGCCAGTCTGTAACACCAGACCAAGCTTCTCCAGGCAGCCCGCTTCACCGCCAAGTCGGTCGACTAAATCGCTGTTTTGAGCACTGGTTTCGGTATCGCACCACAGTTTGGCGGGATACACCGGCACACCATCCGCATCCAGTGCCACCATGCCGTGCTGCTGTCCGGAAACGCCAATCCCCCGCACCTGCTTGGCATCAATACCAGCATGCTCAAGTGCTTGAAAAAAAGCTCCTTTGAGCGCTGCCAGCCACTCTGCTGGCGCCTGTTCCCGGCGGCCATGCTCTCCCTCGTCTAGGCTATGGGGACGACTGCCTTCACCCAGGATGACGCCACGCTCCACATCTACCACCACAACTTTGGTACTCTGTGTACCGCAATCTACCCCGATATACATCACAACGTTCCTTTGGACGCGACCAGAGCCTCAAGAGTAGCCCGTGCTCCCCGTTCATGCAGCGACGTCAATGACTTTAGGTAAGCGTTTAGAAAGCGAGGCTGGTCAGCCAAGTCGCCAAACAGCTCGCGGTTCTCGACAAACGCAGCGGGGTTCGTGCGGTTGTTAGTGGCAATAGCCATCAATGGCTCACGCAGACGGTCCACAATATCGATAGCTTCTCCCTGCTCATCGACGCCTTCAGCGTAACGTGCCCAGCTGGCGACCACGGCGGCGCTGCGCTTAATCTCACCTCCCAGGGCAAGTTGCTGGCGAATGACAGGCACGAGCCATTTGGGAATGCGATCAGAGCTTTCAGCACAGAGTCGTGCCAGAGTGTCTTTAATTTGCGGGTTGGCGAAGCGTTCAATCAGGGTCAGCCGATAGGTTTCTAAATCTACCCCTGGCACTGGCGCCAGCGTAGGCGTGCCCTCTTCACGCATATAGCCCAGCAAAAACTCGACAAACAGCGGGTCTTGGCAAACTTCATGGGCATAGCGGTAGCCTGCCAAGTAGCCGAAGTAAGCAAGCGCCTGATGACTGGCATTGAGCAGTCGAAGCTTCATCAGCTCATAAGGCTCTACATCATCGACAAGTTGCACGCCTACTTTCTCAAGCGCCGGGCGACCCAAGGGAAAGTGATCTTCCAACACCCATTGGGTGAAGGGCTCGCATACCACTGGCCAGGCATCTTCTACATCAAACCGCTGGGCCAGCTCGTCAATATCCGTAGGCGCTGTCACTGGTGTGATGCGATCCACCATGGCATTGGGAAACGCCACTTCGGCAGCTAGCCAGTCGCCAAGCCCTGCGCTGCGTGCACGGGCGTAGGCACTGAACATGCGTTTAGCCACGTCACCGTTACCTTGAATATTGTCGCAGGACATCACCGTAAAAGGTGCAATGCCTCGCGCCCGGCGGCGAACCAGAGCTTCCACCACTAAGCCAAAGCTGGTGGAAGGCTGCTCTGGGTGGGCGAGATCATCACGTACCTGTGGAGAATCCAGATTGAATTCTCCAGTCACTGGATGGAAGTTGTAGCCACCTTCCGTCACGGTGAGCGACACAATCTTGATGGCGGGATCGGCCATTTTTTCGATCACCGCTTCGGGGTCTTCTGGCGCAAACAGGTAATCCACCATACTGCCGATCACACGGGGCTGATACTCGCCGTCGGGGTGTTTCACCACGAGCGTATAGAGATAGTCTTGCGCAGCAAGGGCCTGCTGCATACGCTTATCGCCGGGCATTACTCCCACCCCCACAATGCCCCACTCAAGCGCCTCACCCTGGTTCATTAGTGCGTCTAGGTACATCGCTTGATGAGCACGATGAAAACCACCGACGCCAATATGCACGATGCCTGGCGTCACGGCCTGCCGATCATAAGTAGGCGTCTCAACCGCCGCACTGAGAGCACCCATGTTGTGATTATTAAGCTGAGTCATCGTCACTCTCCGGGTCATTTGTTAGCCACGCCGCGCCCTAGCGCCAGCGCTGGTCAGGTGGCACGCTGCCGTTTTTTACAAGTTCAGCGTTAAGCATGTCTTTTTGATGAGCGCGCTCGAGAGCGCCGATATGGTCTTGGCCCATGCACAGCCAGCGATTCACCAACCGCTCAACCAGTACGGCATCGTCCACATCGATAAACAGCGTCCAGTCGAACAGCTTGTGCAGCGCCCGCCAGGGTTCTTGATCCAGCAGTAGGTAATTACCTTCCACAATCACAATGCGCTGCGCTGGAGTAATCAACCGCCCCCCGGCTCGAGCAAGATCCAGCGGACGGTCAAACACCGGCACCGCTACCGGTTGATCTGCGCGACGAATGCGCGCTAAATCATGATGTAAGCCATCGACATCGAAGGTGTGCGGCGCGCCTTTCACCGGCAGTTGCTCATCACCTAGCACGGCGTTATCGAAGTGGTAGCCATCCATCGGCACCACGGCTGCCTGCCCTGGCCGCTGCTGATTAATCGCATCGCATAACAGCGCGCTGCGATAAGACTTACCTGCCCCGGGGGGCCCCGCCAGGGCAACCATAAAGCGCGTTTTGCCTTCGGCGGCATCCAACAGTTGGTGGCTTAACGAAACAAGATCAGGGGTCATAGGCGTCTCAACTCATCCAGTTGCCACCATCGACGTTGAGCGTCTGGGCAACGATGTAGTCACTATCCTGACTAGCAAGAAACACGGCGGCCCCCGTGTGGTCTTCCGGCAATCCCATACGCCCAAAGGGCACAGACTCGCCAACCAAACGCTTTTTCTCGCCCAGCGGGCGGTTCTCATAGCGTGCAAACAGTGCATCGACTTCTTCCCACATCGGCGTATCCACTACCCCCGGTGCAATGCCGTTCACGTTAATACGGTGCTTGATCAAATCCAGCCCACAGGACTGGGTCAGGCTAATCACAGCGGCTTTACTCGCACAGTAAACGCTGACGAGTGGCTCGCCCCGTCGGCCTGCCTGAGACGACATATTAATAATTTTGCCCCCTTGGCCTTGTGCCACCATGGCGCGAGCCACGATCTGCAGGGTAAAAAACAGCCCCTTGGCATTCACCGCAAACTGCTTGTCAAAGCTGGCCTCTGTCACCTCGAGCACCGGTGCCATATCAAACACCGCGGCGTTATTGACTAAAATATCGATCCCACCAAATCGCTCGGTAACGCGCTCCACCATGGCGTTGATAGAGGCTTGATCGCACACGTTCAGCACGACACCCATCACGCGCTCGGCACCAGCGTCTTGTTGCAGCGTGGCGAGCGCATCGTCAATGGCGTTGGCATCGATGTCGGCCACAATGACCTTCGCCCCTTCGGCGAGGTAGCGCTGAGCAATGGCTAAACCGATACCACGGGCACCGCCAGTAATGACGGCGCGTTTATTGAGCAGTTTCATTGTTATCTTGTCCTTGCAAATGGGATTGCCACTCGTCTACTAAAGCGTGAAGTCCGCGCATATGGGGCAAAATTCGCCAAGCGCCCGCCGCCAGTAGCCGTGAAGACTGCTGTTCATCTATATGACTTGCCCCTACAAAACCAATCACTCGCATGCCTGCAGCATAAGCAGCGGTCACTCCTGCCACGCTATCTTCTACCACCAGGCAGCGGCTGGGTGGGCAGCCAAGAGAACTGGCCGCTAAGTGATAAATAGCGGGGTCCGGCTTGGGGTTTTCGACCTGCTCGGCGGTGAAAATCGGCACATCGCCTAGCGCGCCGTTCAGTTGGGTAGTAACGAGCGATGCCAGCACTCGGCAACGGCGGCTGTTCGAGACCACAGCCTTGGGTAAGTCGATCCCGCTGATGGCTGCATGCGCCCCCGCAATGGCGGTTAATTCCCTCGCCAAGCGCGCCTCTATGGCGCTATCGATCAGTTCAGCGGCATGGGGCGGCAACAAGTGGCGACTTAGCTGTTCCAGGTGCTCGAGGATATTGGCCGTCGTCATGCCCAGGGCTTGGCTGAGCAACGTCGGGATATCCAGATCCGGTAGCCACTGCCCAAGGTGGGTTTCAAGAGTCTCTTCAGCGAGTGCTTCGCTATCCACCAGAACGCCGTCACAATCAAAAATCAGCGCTTTCATACCTGCTCCCCCGGAGAGGCAGATTCCGTAGCCGCGCGATTATCTTGGCGGGTCAGCCCCGCTAACGGGTGCTGCTGCAAGCTAGGTAGGGCTAGCCCGTCTGCGTCAAACAGATGGGCGCGCTCGGGGGCAAAACCAAAACGCACGCTATCGTTGACCCGGTAGGCCACATCGCCATCAGCCATAATAGTGATCAACTCATCGTCCATTTGAACGTAGAGCGAGGTTTGACCGCCGAGGCGCTCAAGCACTTTGATCTGCCCACTCAGCGGCCCCTGTTCATCAAGGACCAAGTGTTCTGGGCGAACACCCAGCTCAAGAGTGGCGTTAGCATCCAAGTGTGCACCATCGACCGGCACGCTGCGCTCACCGCCGCCGGGCAGACGAATCGCTACGCCTTCAGGCGTTACGCCGGTCAACGTCACCAGTAGAAAGTTCATTTTCGGTGAGCCAATAAAGCCCGCCACAAAGCGATTGCGCGGATGGTGGTAGAGCGCCATTGGCGAGCCCACCTGCTCCACCACGCCATCGTGTAGCACAACGATTTTATCGGCCATGGTCATGGCTTCTATCTGATCGTGGGTGACGTAAATCATCGTGGCATCTAGTTCTTCATGCAGCCGTGCCAGCTCAATACGCATCTGCACCCGCAGCGCCGCATCCAAATTGGAGAGCGGTTCGTCAAACAAGAAGATGCTGGGATTACGCACAATCGCCCGGCCAATCGCCACCCGCTGGCGCTGTCCACCGGAGAGCGCTTTAGGCTTACGATCTAACAGCGGCTCCAGCTGCAGAATTTTGGCCGCCTCCAGCACTTTGGCGCGGCGCTCCTCTTTGGGTACCCCAGCGAGGCGCATGCTGAAGCCCATGTTGCCCTCAACCGTCATGTGCGGGTATAGCGCATAACTCTGGAATACCATGGCCAAGCCGCGGTCGGCGGGGCCCACATCGTTTATTCGCTTACCATCGATCAGAATGTCGCCGTCGCTTGCACTCTCCAAGCCCGCGATCATGCGCATCAGCGTAGATTTGCCACAGCCCGAAGGGCCAACAAACACCACGAACTCGCGGTCGTTCACCTCGAGATCAATGCCTTTGATGACCTTGGTGTCGCCAAACTGTTTGATAATGTTCTTCAGTTGTAAGGTTGCCATGGGGAACTCCTTTACTTGACGGCGCCAAAGGTCAGGCCGCGCACCATTTGTTTTTGGGTCATCCAGCCGAGGATCAGGATGGGGGCGATTGCCATGGTGGAAGCCGCTGAAAGCTTGGCCCAGAATAGCCCTTCAGGGCTTGAGAACGAGGCAATATACGCGGTCAGCGGTGCCGCTTTCGACGAGGTTAAGTTGAGACTCCAGAACGCTTCGTTCCAGCTCAAAATCACTGAGAGCAGCCCAGTAGAGGCGATGCCCGGCAACGTTAGCGGCAGCAGCAGGAAAAACACCTCCTGCAGAGTGGACGCGCCGTCCATCCTGCCGGCTTCCAGAATGTCTTTGGGCATATCCTTGAAGAAGGTGTAGAGCATCCACACCACAATGGGCAGGTTCATCAGGGTATAAATAATGATTAGCCCGGTACGGGTATCCAACAGCCCCACATCGCGGAAAATCAAATAGATAGGCACCAAGACACCGACAGGTGGCAGCATTTTGGTAGACAGCATCCAAAGCAGCGTGCCCTTGGTTCGCTTAGTGGGCAAAAAGGCCATGGCATACGCCGATGGAATGGCAATCAGCAGTGCTAAAAAGGTCGAGCCAAATGCCACGACGACGCTATTTAGCGCAAAACGCGCATAGCCCGAGCGTGCTTGAACGGCTTGATAGCTCTCAAGGGTGGGGGAAAAGATAAAGCTTGGATCTGCAATCGCTGCCGTTTCGGTTTTAAACCCGGTCAGCACCATCCACAGGATGGGAAAAAAGATAATCAGAGCAATCGACCAGCCCACTAGGGTTAAGACCAGTTGCCTGATGGGCAACGAGCGAGCGTTAGCTGGCGCGACGCTATTACGATGAAGTGTCATTGAAATGCTCCCAAGACGCCCTGTCACCGGGGTTAGTCTTCTAAGTTCTTAGCGACCATACGGACAAGGAAAATCGCGACGATATTGGCGAGAATGATGGCGATCACCCCACCCGCTGAGGCCAAGCCCACATCGAAATCCAGCAGCGCTTGGATATAGATCAAATAGGCTAAGTTAGTGGTCGCGAGTCCCGGCCCGCCGGAGGTGGTGACAAAAATCTCGGCAAAAATCGTCAGCAAGAAGATCATTTCAATCATGATCACTACGCTAATGGCACGCTTTAGGTGCGGCAGCGTAATGAAGAAGAAAATCGCCAGTGGACCAGCCCCATCCATACGCGCTGCTTCCACTTGGTCTTCATCCAGTGACTGCATGGCGGTGAGCAGGATCAATAGTGCAAACGGCAGCCACTGCCACGACACAATAATGATGATGGAGGTCAGCGGTAGCGATGAGAACCAGTCCAATGCTGGCAGCCCTAGCGACTGCGCCAGCCACGCTAATACCCCATTAGAGGGATGCATCATCATGTTTTTCCATACCAGCGCGCTCACCGTTGGCATGACAAAGAAGGGAGAAATCGCCAGCACGCGGGCGATGCCACGCCCGGTAAACTCTTGCTGGAACAGCACCGCGAGCAGCGTGCCGCCCACCACCGTAACTACCAGTACCGACCCTACCAGCAACAGGGTGGTGCCCATCGCCGACCACAAGGCAGGGTCAGTCAGCAAGTATTCATAGTTTTCCAGCCCGGCGAAGCCGGTCATCCCGGGCATGAGTAAGTTATAGCGCTGAAAAGAGAACCAGATCGTCATGCCCAGGGGCACGATCATCCAGAGCAGCAGCAGCGATACCGCGGGCGCTTGAAGCGAAAGCGTTCTTAGCCCGCCGACCGTTCGGCCGGAAGCACGTGTTCTATTCATGGAAATACCTGCAAGAAAACAGACCTGCTAGAACCACTGAAATACGACTGCCCATGACTGGGCAGACGCAAGAGTGCATTAACGTTCGATGTAGCCAGCCCGCTGCATGGTGCGCTCGGTGGCTCGCTGAGCGCTATCAAGCGCCTGAGTTACTGAGGTGTCACCGGTCAGGGCGGCGGCAATCGTTTGGCCCACTTGTGTTCCAATCGACTGGAACTCTGGAATACCAACAAACTGAACGCCGATATAGGGGGTTGGCTCTAGGCTGGAGTCGGTAGGATCAGCTTCCTGTATGGCGTTAAGCACAAAATCGGCAAATGGCGCGGCATCAACGTACTGCTCGTTGGCATAGGTCGACTCACGAGTCCCCGGCGGTACGCTGGTCCAGCCGTTCGTTTCACCAACAAGCTCGATGTACTCCTGTGAAGTCGCCCAGGTAATGAATTCCTGTGCTGCTTCTTTGTGCTCAGAGGAAGCGGGAATCGCCAACGCCCAGGACCACAGCCAATGAGAGCCTTTAGGGGTTTCGGCGATGGGTGCTGGCGCAAAACCTAGCGTACCTGCCACGTCCGACTCGTTTTCATCGTAGAGCTTGCCTGCTGCCGAGGTGGCATCAACCCACATGGCGCAGTTCCCACGAGAAAAGAGCGCTAGGTTTTCGTTGAAGCCGTTGGAGCTGGCTCCGGGCGGACCGTAGTTGCTTAGCAGGTCAACATAGAACGCAATCGCATTGTTCCAGGCCTCGGAGTTAAGCTCCGGGTTCCACTGCTCATCAAACCAGCGGCCACCAAAGGTGTTCACCAGCGTCGAGACAAAGGCCATGTTTTCGCCCCACCCCGGCTTACCGCGCAAGCAAATACCTGCCAGGTTCTCTTCGCTACCGTGTAGCTGCTCGGCCCAGTCGCGCACCTGTTCCCAGGTGGGCTGCGCTGGCATCTCGATACCAGCCTGCTCAAACAGGTCGGTGCGGTAATACATCATGGAGCTTTCCGCATAGAACGGCAGGGCGTGCAGCGTGCCATTTAGGCTTAGGCCATCGCGTACCGATGCCAGCAAATCATCTTCATTGTAGTCATCGGGCAAGTTTTCCAGCGGTTCAAGCCAGCCACGCTCTGCCCAGATGGGCACTTCATAAGTACCGATAGTCATCACATCGAACTGCCCACCACCGGTGGCAATATCCGTGGTCATACGCTGACGCAGCACATTCTCCTCAAGCACGACCCAGTCCAGAGTGATGTCTGGGTGCGCTTGCTCAAAGGCATCGGTCAGGCTCTGCATGATGACCATGTCGTTATTGTTTACCGTGGCAACGGTGATTTCTGTTTGAGCGTGGGCTTGGCCAGCTACCGCAATAGCGGCCGCTAGGGTCGTGACAGGTAAATGACGTGCGAGACGCATACAGCTTTCCTCTTGGCAAATATTGGCATTGTTTTTATCGGCACAGCGATTACTGGAATTGTCGTTATTAGGGCTCTGGTTATTAAGGACTGTGGTTACTGGCAATGTCGCTATTGTCACCGCAGCCAAACTGATCAAATTGATCAAATTGATCAACTGTCGATCAAATGATCGTACGAAAGCCAAAAAAAAGCAAAGCCTACCCTTTTAGACTTTATGCTAATCCATTCAGCTATTTGCATGTTGCACTGCGCTATAAATCATTGAGCAATAGTGTTAACGATTTGTCTCGCCGCAATTTCATCCGTTATCAATCCCTTTAACCAGCCTCCTCGCAATGCTGCCCGTATGGCGGGCGCTTTATCGTGCCCACCCGCTATTGCCACCATAAGATGCTTACCGAACCGCTCTAGAGGCAAACTGGTCACTCGCCGTGTTATTGAGCAATCAATCACTTCTCCCTGGTCGTTAAGCGGCCAGCCCAGCAACTCACCTACTGCTTTAAGGCTTAATAGCTCATCTAGCTCACTTTCGCTGATGAAGTGGTCTTGAAACAGCGTGGCTTGCCGGTCAATTCTGCCGACTCCAATAAAGGCAGCTTCAGATTCTCTCGCCACATCGGCAATCGCCTTAAACAGGCGCTGTGTCAGCATGGCCTCTTTCTCGACTAACGACTCCGCTACCACGGGTGCAGGTAGTAAAAAGCGCTCGCCACCCGTTTTATCCGCCAGCAGCATGACCGCGTCGTAGCGGTTAGCCGAACCATCCCTGGCAACATTCCCTACCAGAGAAACAAAGCGATGTTGGGGCCGCTCAATACGGCTAAGAGCCTCTACCGCAGCCCGAACCGAGCGCCCAGTCCCCAAAGACAGCGTTAATGGATCGCTGCGCTCCACCAAACGAGCCATCCGTTCAGCACCTGCAACAGCTAAATAATACGCAGCACTTTCAGGAGCCTGGCTATCGGCGGGCACAACATCGCAATATGCCAAGCCGAAATGATCGCGAAGCACGCTGCCTAATGTCATACAGGTAGAAATAGGATGGTCAATATGGACCTTCACCAACCCTTCTTGCCTTGCGAGCGCTAACAGGCGCTGGACACCGGGTCGAGAAACCCCTAATTGGTTGGCAATTTCATCCTGAGTCATACCGCCGACATAAGACATCCAAGCAGCTCTGGCCGCCTGATCAAGCTTCACCTCAAACTTATCCATTGACACACTCACTGCCCTATAATTTGAAATATTGTCGCACAACGCCTTCACTAGGGCTCTTGCGCCATGGTTTATTAATAAGGATAAAGATGACTATGTACAAGCTTGCTTTTTTTGTTCCCGTTGAAGATGCCGAGAGTGTTAAAGAAGCGGTCTTTGAAACAGGCGCTGGCCGACTTGGTGATTATGAGGCCTGCTGTTTTCAAACCCGCGGTACCGGCCAGTTCCGCCCACTAGAGGGCGCGCACCCTCATATTGGACACGTAGGGTCACTGGAAACTGTCGAAGAAGTGAAGGTTGAACTTGTTTGCCGCGATGAGTATATACGGGCAGCGATTGCGGCATTGAAGTTAGCCCACCCCTATGAAGAGGTGGCCTATGATGTTTGGCAATTGGCCGACCTGTAATTCAGCAATACAAGGCTTTAATAGATCACCTTGCTAGCCACGCCTAAACAGCAATATAACTTAGGCACTGCCAAAATATCGCTCCCTATCTTCAGGGGTAATTGAGCTGATATGCAGCGGGTAGTGGGCATTTTTACTGTCTTCATAAAAGTGCTGTAACGTGCGCTCAATCGTTGGAAAAGCAAGCTCGTCCCAAGGAATTTCATGCTCTTCGAACAGCGCAACTTCCAAGCTTTCAGGGCCTGCGCTAAAGCCACCGAGAAGCTCTGCACGAAAAATCATATACACTTGATTGATATGAGGCAGGTCAATAAGCGTGTATAACCCCTCCAGCTTGACCTCTGCAACGGCCTCCTCCCAGGTCTCGCGTGCGGCGGCCTGCTGAGTGGTTTCGGCGTTTTCCATATAGCCCGCGGGGAGTGTCCAATACCCTTTACGCGGAGAAATCGCCCGTTTACACAGCAATATTTTATCGTCAATCACCGGCAGCGTCCCCGCCACAATACGCGGGTTCTGGTAATGAATAGTGCCACAGGCATCGCATAAATAGCGCGAACGGTCATCGCCTTCAGGAACAGCAAAACGGACTTTTTCACCACACTGACTACAAAAATTCATCGCGTTTCTCTACGGCTGATGGGGCAAGGCTTTAACGTACTTGACGTCAATAACCGCTGCTGGGTAAAAGAGAACAAAGTAAATGGAAGCCCTATGTTAGAGAAACTGCGCAAACAACTGCAACAGCACTCCCCCCAACGGCTAGACCACGTTGTAATGCCCGAGGCTGCCGTGCTAATGCCTATTGTTGAGCGTCCATCGCCCACACTGCTGTTTACACGGCGAGCGAGCCATCTCAGCACTCACAGTGGCCAAGTCGCGTTTCCCGGCGGCAAACGCGAGGCCTGCGATGTCGACCTCTATGCTACGGCTCTTCGCGAGGCACAAGAAGAGATTGCGCTAGCGCCTTCCCTTGTACAACCCTTGGGAAGGTTATCAGACGTTATTTCGCTACATGGCATCCGAGTCACGCCATGGGTCGGCATTATTCCGCCAGATTTACCGTTAGTAGCAGATCCCTCAGAATTAGACACCATTTTTGAAGTGCCACTCAGCCACTTTCTAGACGACAAGCGCACCCACACCGATGTAATAACGGTAGATGGCGTTGCTCACTACGTACCTAGCTACCATGTCGACGGCCACGTGATCTGGGGGCTTTCTGCCATGATGCTGGTAGAACTACTGGCGGAAGGGTTTGGCATGCCAATTGACCTTTACCAGCGCCCACCAGGGGCGTTACGTCACTATCCTGAGAGAAGCAGCCGCCTACCAAAAGCAGCTCGCATGCCGACTAAGAGAACCATGAAATGATTGCCTCTGCAGCGCCAAACTCGTTACCCAATGGCAATAGCCCTCCAGCGATCAACCCTATCGCCCATATTGCCCTGGTTGATGCGCTTGTTGAGCAAGGCTGGTACGTGGGTAACAACGTGATAGACCTTGATCTTTGCCAAGCGCTGCACCGAGAGCTGCACCATATGGCCGAACACGATGTGCTTGATGAGGCTGGCATTGGCCGCGGCAAAGAACATCATCTTCGCAAAGATATTCGCGGCGATGCCATTCACTGGTTGGATAGAGAAAGCGCAGCCCAGCGTCGCTATCTTGACGCCATGGCAGAACTCCAGCTATCTCTCAATCAAGCGCTTTTCCTGGGGTTGTTTGAGTATGAGGCCCACTTTGCCCACTACCCACCAGGCGCATTTTATCAACGCCACTTAGACAGTTTTCGAGGGCGAGCTAACCGGGTTATTTCAACCGTCGGTTACTTAAATCCTCAGTGGCCCTTAGATGGCGGCGGAGAGATGGTCATTTATCACCCCGACACCCCTTCTCTGGAAGTCGCCCGCGTAGTGCCTGAAGCAGGTACGTTTGCCTGCTTTTTATCCGAAACCATTCCCCACGAGGTGCTGCCAACCCAGCATCCGCGTGCCAGCATTGCTGGCTGGTTTAGGCGTAACGCCTCGCTGGATGGCGTGCTCGACCCGGCGCGTTGAAACACTATGGACACCAGTAACGAAGCCACATTAAGCGCCAGAATCAAAGCCCTAGAAGCGCAAAATGCAGTGCTGGAAGAAGAGAAGCGTCATTATCAGTGGCTGGCAGAAAGTACCACTGACTTGATATCTCGCCATGCCCGCGACGGTACTTTTTTATATGCTTCCCAGGCGGCGCGAGACTTACTAGGGTACGAACCGGAAGAGCTGATTGGCGTATCGGCCTATCAGCTGTTTCATCCTGCTGATCTAAGTGATCTGTTGAACAAATCACCTCGGGTCTACTATCACGACGGTTTTTATCAGCAAACGTATCGCTTTCGGGCTAAGGCAGGTCACTACATCTGGTTTGAAACCACCAGCCGAACCCGCCGAGATGCCGCCACAGGCGAGCTAATTGATATTTTATGCGTCTCTCGGGACGTGAGCCGCCGAGTCCATGCCGAAGCCACAAGAGAGCGTTTAGCACAGGTGGTCGAATCCACTACCGACTACGTACTTTTTTTAGGGCCTAATCAGTATATTTTTAGTGCCAACGAAGCGGCACGGCGCTGTTTTTCACTCCCACGAGATGCCATGCAAGTTGCCCTGTCAGCGCTTTACCCTAGTGACTCGTTGGCACTACTGGAGCAGGTCGTCTTTCCGGCGGTGGAACGCTATGGCTCCTGGAGCGGCGAGCTGGAAATGCTCAGCACAAACGGCTCGGTTCCTGTGCTCAGCGTCGTGCTTACCCACCGCAGCCGCGGGGTAGAACCTGGGCACTTTGCCTTAATTAATCGCGATATTAGCGTGCGTAAAGCTGCCGAAGCCCAGGCACGCCGGCACCAAGAACAAATTGCCCATGCCAACCGGTTAGCCGCCGCCGGAGAGCTTGCGTCTAATATTGCCCATGAACTCAATCAGCCCCTTGGTGCCATCGCCAACTACACCAGTGGCGCCCTTTTGAAAACGACGCATACGCCTAACTTACCCGCCAGCGAACTACAGTTGCCACTGGCCCGTATTGATGAGCAGGTACAGCGTCTTGCCCAACGACTCCGCCATATGCGCAGCTTTGTGCGTAAACGCAGCCACTGTGTCAGGCCCCTAGTACTTGAACACGTCATTGCCGCCGCCTTTCAACTGTGCGACTGGCAGTATAAGCAGGCCTCCGTTCAGCTTATTCAGCAATTACCCCACGGGCTGCCACGTATTTATGCGGACCCTATTGCCCTTGAGCAAGTAATCGTTAACCTATTGCTCAACGCGCTAACCGCGAGCCGTGACTTCCCTGATGCCGATCAGGTCATCGTTGCCGCGCAAAAAAGCGGCAATCGACAGCTGACCCTTAGCGTTGAAGACCAGGGTCCAGGTGTAGCGCCAGACCATCAAGACACCATTTTTGATGCCTTTTTCACCACCCGCGATGAAGGATTGGGAATGGGTTTGGCAATTAGCCGTTCGCTAATCGAGAGCATGGGCGGGGCGCTGACTCTGCGCCCCCAGCAAAACGCGAAAGGCGCATGCTTTGACATCACACTTCGCACAGAAACAGTATGATTGCGCAATCAGTGCATCAACAGGGGCCAGTAATGACCAGCAGTGTTGAACGACAGTCTACCGCCACCATTGCGGTTGTTGATGATGATCAAGCATTGCGTGAATCGCTGGTTTGGCTGCTTGAGTCCGTCGGATTAACCGCTCAAGCGTTTCATGACGGCGAACAATTCTTAGCGAGTCAGCACGATAAACTGGGCGCACTGCTGCTTGATGTTCGCATGCCAGGCATGAGTGGACTGCAAGTGCAGCAGCAGCTGGTTGACCAAGGCGCTACCCTGCCGGTCATTATGATGACAGGGCATGGCGATGTCCCCATGGCAGTGGCTGCACTAAAGAACGGCGCATTTGATTTTATTGAAAAGCCGTTTAACCACCAGCAGCTGATTGACAGCGTGCAACAGGCGTTGGGCAGCGCTCACCAACAGCAGCGCGCTCAGCAGCAGTTGGCAATGCTGCGAACACGTTACCAATCGCTACGCCCGAAAGAGCAGCGCATTGTGATTCATGTAGCAGAAGGAATGACCAGTCGTGAAATTGCCGAGCACATGGAGATTAGCGGTAAAACCGTCGAGGTCTATCGGTTAAGAGCCATGAAGGCCATGCACGCTGCAAATTTGGCAGAGCTGGTGCGGCAAGCGGTGGCGCTGGAGCTCGTTTCCTCGCTCAGCGCCCCCCCTATTGATAGCGAACGGCCTAGCTAAGTGGCACAACCTGGCCATTGGCTTTTTCCAGCACATTACGCACCTGCTCGTAATCAATGCCGTGCTCATCACCCTCGTGAGCCTCAATTAGGCTAACCACCTCTAACAGCGTTTCCATTCCAAAACTCTGTTCATCCGTGGGCGTAAAAGCTTGAACATAGGCATTTTCGTTACTCCCCCAGCCCACCTTAACGGGGCTGTCGATAATGTTTACCTGCGTGCCGACTGGAATACGCCAAAATACCGATTCAATATCTTCTGGGTGCATCCGAATACAGCCACGGCTAGCGCGCATGCCAACACCGTCAGGCTGATTAGTGCCATGAATTAAGTAGCCAGGGATATCCAGCAAAATAGCGTATTGCCCTAATGGATTATCTTCACCAGGAGGAACAACCGCGGGCGCAGGATCACCGCGTTCAGCAGCTTCTTGGCGAATAGATTCGGGTGGATACCATGCCGGATTCTCAAGACGCATGGTGGTCTTAGTAATGCCCAGCGGCGTATTGAACGCATCGCGACCAATTCCAATAGGATACGTCTCTACCCGCGGTGCCTTGCCCTCTTCTACCTCTGGGTAATAGTAAAGCCTAAGCTCAGCAACATTAATCACAATACCCGTACGCGGCTCGTCTGGCAGAATATATTGGCCGGGTATTGTCACCTCAGTACCTTCGCCTGGTATCCAAATACTGGTATCCGGGTTGGCCATGCGAATCTCTTCGTAACCCACATTATGCTCGCGAGCGATGTCGAGCAGGGTATCCTCTTTTTTCGCCGTAACGGTATACACCTCGCCCACCATATTCCCTTCATCAGGGAGCAAAAAGTGGCCTTGGGGTAATTCACTTTCACTGGCAACGGCACTGGATGCAAACAACCAAGCTCCCAAAGCGACACTGCTAGCCCACAATTTTTTAACCTGTCGAAGCGTTTGATACCGTGCGGCAACTGTCATGGGGTCTCCTTTATTATATAGCCCCAAGGCGCTACCTGCTGTTAAGCAAGCCACTGTGGGGCAATTTGCGTACGAATATGAACAAGCGGTCTGAATGGGTCAATTCGACAGACTGTCGCAGCAATCTCAACGACCAACGTGGGTGAGACGTTTCATTGAGAGTGATTTTAACGTTTATTAATAAATCTAACACGCCCTGGTTTGACGCTGATGTCCATTTAATTTGATCTTAACTATGCGTGCTTCATTAGCATTGCTAGACAGTGCATAGCATCTATCTTTCATAAACGCCTTTTCATAAATGCCTAAAGCGGCTATTGCGTACCCAGAAAAAATCATATCGAGTAGGGTGAGGCGTTACCGCCTCATCCCTCTCACAGA
>NZ_JABUZD010000154.1:0-1834 GCF_014897875.1 Halomonas sp. 3A7M | reverse complement strand
TGGTGTGAGAGGACAGGGGAGGCGACTCCCCTTCCTACTCGATCGCTCCACCTAACGGCGTAGGGCAGAGAGGGAAAAAGCGTGATAGCCTCAACTTAATCGATTAAGTTAGGGTTTTTTACATTGAATCTCGTCAAATTTACTCCTCTTAGGCCAACGCTGCATTTTACGCCGCCTACTGGCTGGATGAATGACCCCAACGGGCTTGTATATTTTGAAGGGGAGTATCATCTCTTTTATCAATACCATCCCCACGATACGGTATGGGGGCCCATGCACTGGGGGCATGCGGTAAGCACCGATCTTTGCCGTTGGGAACACTTACCTATTGCACTGATGCCAGACGCCCAAGGGGCGTGTTTTTCAGGTAGTGCCATCGTGGATGAGCATGATGTGACGGGGCTGTTTGACGGCCAGCCGGGGCTGCTGGCGTTTTATACCTGCCACCGAGTGCTTTCCGATGGCCCTGAAGATTATGAGCAGTCACAGTGTTTGGCTTATAGCCGCGACAAGGGGCGCACTTGGCATCAGTACGCTAATAACCCGGTGCTTCCCGCGCCAGGGTTTAAAGATTTTCGCGACCCAAAAGTGTTGTGGCATGCCGCTACCCAGCGTTGGGTAATGGCGCTGGCTTGTGGTCAGGAAATTCATTTTTATACCTCGCAAAACCTATTGGACTGGCAGTTTGCCAGTGCGTTTGGCGAGGGCCACGGCGCGCATACTCAGCATCCTTGGGAGTGCCCCGATTTGTTCGAACTGCCAGTGGAAGGCGCTAGCAATGGGCAGCTATCTAGCCGCTGGGTATTAATCGTTGGCATCGGGGCTACGCCAGATAATGCCTTTGGCTCGTTCACGCAATATTTTGTGGGCGAGTTCGATGGCCAGCGTTTTACTAACGACCACTCGCCTGATGACGTCATGATGATGGATGAAGGGCGTGACTTTTACGCCGTGCAGAGCTGGTCGAATACTTCGGGGCGTCGTTTAGCCGTGGCTTGGCTGAATAATTGGCAGTATGCCAATCATGCGCCTGAAGCTGGCTGGCGGGGAATGATGAGTCTGCCCAGAGAGTTAACCCTGCGTGCGACATCGAGCGGCATTCAGCTTTGCCAACGTATCGCCAGCGAGTGCCATGAGGCGCTGACAGCCGTACCGCATACTATCCCGCCACAGGCGATGCTGGGTGTTGGGCAATATAGCGTCTTAACCTCGTTGCCACCGGTAAGCCGTGGTGTGCTTGAACTGACCTTGGCGGCTGGCAGCCGAGTGGCGTTGTCGCTCCAGCAGGGAGATCATCAACAGCTTACGCTTGAAGCGGTAGAAGAGGGCGTTGCACTTCACTACACGCGTAGAGGCGTGAACGGACAAGCAGCTTTCGATGACCATTTCGCCTGTGACCATGCAGCGGGCAGCGTTGATGGTTTAACGATCACGCTAGAGTGGTGGTGTGATCATGGCTCGCTGGAGATCCTGGTGAACGGTGATACGCAACAACGAGCGATTACCCAGGTTAGCTTTACAACTCAAACAGCAGGCTCGATTGAGGTCAACGTCTTGGAAGGCCGCGCAGGGTTGCTCGGTGGCAGTGTGGTATCGAGTAAAGAAGCGGTAGCGCATTAGTGGGATTTAGCGTGCAATTACATAGGGAAGCTCTGAAAAAGTCACTGCCATCAGTGATAATACGGCTATCGTCAACTGCATAGGATTCAGTGCTGCCATGGATCAAATCACCTTCTCCGAAGCCGAGTACCAGAACAAGAAGCGAAAGACCCGCCGCGAACTCTTTCTGGAGCGGATGGATAAGCTGATCCCCTGGACGCAGCTGGAGAAGAAG
>NZ_JABUZD010000153.1:0-1991 GCF_014897875.1 Halomonas sp. 3A7M | reverse complement strand
GCCGCGTTCAAAGTGATCGGCCAGTACAGGGGCAATCTCACCCGCTGCATTACCGTGGCTGGCCTCCAGCCGCAGACCGACCCTTCGGTGCGTGCCTTGCCTGTTCGCTGCCGGCAACCCATCGTAGAGCGCTTCGTGATGTAGCGCGTGCCGGAAGGCATAGCGCGTGGCCACCGATCCGTCGGGTCGATAGCTGAGGCCCGCACGGGTGATGAATCGTCGGTTTCGGGCGAGGAGTTCTAGCTGCCGCTCCGCCGCCTCCACCCCGACGCGGTTGTCGGCCAGGTCAATCGCGGAAAAGTTCGATCCCGCTACACTGGCGGTTTCAAGCAAGCTGCGCTCCTCAGCCAGCAGGCGGCTAGTGCGTTCAGTCTCGATCAGGGTACGGACACTGGGGGCGATGGCTGCGACCAACGCTTCAGGAGAGCTGGAAAGCTGCCAGCCAGTCTCGTCGCGCCGCACAAGACCTTGCGCCTGCCAAAAGTCTGCCGCCGCATCAACAAGCATGGCATGACCCTCGGTTCGGTGGGCAAGAGTCTGAGCCAAATCAGGAGGAAAAGCGTTACCCTGGAAGCGCTCTGCAAGGCATCCAGACACTGCCGCCTCATCGAGACCACCAAGGGTGATCAACCTGCAGTCTGGCTGCCGACTTAGCTGACTCAGTGTTGCCGCAAGCGTTCCAGCGCGGTCTAGTTCATCATCGCGATAGCTACCCAGCACCAGTAATCGCGCCGGAGTGCGTTGTAGCCCCCAAGCCGCTAGCCAAGCTAGCGTACTGGGGTCTGCCCAGTGCAGATCCTCAAGCACGAGAATACCAGGGCGGCCACGGGTCAGCCGCTCCATCAGCGCGGAGAATTCCCGCAGCATTGAGTCGCGGCGAGTACGGTCCAACGCTTCCGCCTTCGAGCGACGCCCAGGTTGTTGCTTGACCCAAGAGGGAGCGACGAGTGGCAGAAGTCGCGCCAGCGTCCCCCCCTCAGGCCCGGCCATAAGTTGCGTCAACACATCCATCAGCAGCCCGTAGGGCTCGCGTGCGCCAGGGTGCGCAATGGCCTGTCCCCAGGCGACCCACAGCGGTGTGCGCTGGGGTAAACCAGCCTCAAATGCTTCCAGAAGGCGTGTCTTACCGGCCCCTGCCTCGCCCGAAATAAAAGCCAGCGCCCGTCGACCGCGCTTGGCGGCGTCGGCCCTTTCGCTTAGAACTTCCAGCTCTTTATCCCGCCCGAGGCAGAGTACTGTCGATGCCGTTATAAGATCCTCAGACGCAGCGCCGATCAACGAGATCGGACGCGTCAGCCGGTAGCCCCGGCGACCCACTGTCTCGATCAGCCCGGCGTCTTGGGCGCTGTCGTCCAGCATCCGGCGCAATTCGCGGATGCACTGTTTGGGGCCTGCCTCGTTGCCATGGCTATTGCCCCATATCATGCGCCGTAAATCAGCCGTGCTGACCACTTCGCCTTGTTGCTCCACCAATGCCACCAAAACAGACAGGGTCTTGGGACGCAGGCGCATCTGTACTTCGCCGCACAGCAAAATGCCTTCGCTTAGGTTTACCTTGATATCTTTCGAAATCATGCCGTAGGGGGCCTCGGAACTGACTACCCCAGGCCGTAGCGCACGAATGGCGGCAGCCGTTAGGTAAAGGGCATAAGCGGATTAGTAAAGCGCAAATTATACCCACATTGCACCTTAATTGAACTTTACATTTGTTTGTTTGCAATCATAAATGGGCTATCTTCGCTTTCGAAGCAATCCAAGTAGCAAGTGCATAACAAACAAGGGACAGGCACATGACAGCGATCAGACTCCATCACAGAACGGCCCGCCAGTTTCGGCCCAGCCTCTCGGTCTGTGCTGTGGCTTTTGCCCTCGCGGCCCCGGTTACAGCGCAGGCTCAAGATCAGGCGCAGCAGTTCTGCGTGGCCGACCCGGCAGCGGTAACGGCTCGTGCAGCCATCACGCTACCCGACACGCCGCTGCCTGAGACGCTG
>NZ_JABUZD010000018.1:0-16699 GCF_014897875.1 Halomonas sp. 3A7M | reverse complement strand
AGGCCAAGGTCAAGGTGGATTCCCGATTACCCCACTCGGGAATGACGGTGCGGTGACTCGGCCACCACGGGCTAGTAATTTTTTCCTGACGCGTTGGTTGCGATGCTTCTATCGCTGCTCCTCAGCTAGTTACTCGTCTGTCAGGTTTTCAAAACGCGGCATACCGACGTTCCATGGCTGGATATCGCCTTTTTCGCCAAAATTCGCATGGTCGCCAAGCACATGGCCATCATGCTCACGGGCTTGCCCATAAAGCGAACGTTTATGGAAAGTAGGGCCGAAGCGCTCTAGTGTCTCAGCAACGTCACCCGTGTAACGGGGATCTTGCGGTCGCTCTTGGCTACTCATGTAATAGGCAATGTCCCAGGCATCCTGGTCACTTAACGAGCGCGGCTGTCCTAGCGGCATATTGTTGTAAATAAACCCTGCGGCGGTATCGACTCTGACAATGCCTGCGCCCCAGTTATTAGAGCCATCCCCCCAAGGGGCGGGAAACACATACTCGCCATTCTCATAGTGCCCAGCGCCGTTGTCTTGATGACAAATAGCGCAGTTTTCTTGGTACGCCGCTTCACCACGGGCGTAATCGGGGGATTCATCTGGCTCGTCTGGCGCAGGAAAACCGCGGCCATAAATAGGCTGACTGGGGTACATTGGCGCACCGGTAGCCAGCCATTGGTGGTAAGCGCTGAGTGCGAGCATCTCATCACTGCCATAGGCAGGCGGCGTTCCATTCATCGAGTAAGCAAAGCAGCCAGCAATGCGCTCTTCAAGATTGTTAACGTGCTGATTTTTCCCCCTGAAGTCAGGAAGCGTGACCGCCGCTGCCCAGACCGGTGCACTAAACGGCTGACGCCCTTCGCCTAAGTGGCAGCTTGAGCAGTTCATGTCATTGAAAACGTTTTCACCACGTAGTTGCTGCGTGTTGGTAAATAGGTCATAGCCATATCGAATGACCTTTTTTAGCTCTGGATGGATATCAGCGTCTTCCAGGTCTGCCATGGTCGGTGGAACATGAACTAGCTCGCCCTCTTGCGGTGCAGGAAAACCAAGTTCCACTAACTGCTGATAGGGCGCTTCGTTAGAGGGATCGGCAGCATTGTCAGCAAAAGCGCTGACGGCTAGTCCGGTAGCTAATGAACAGCCTGTTAGTGCTAGTACGAGACGTTTCTTATGCATAATCATTGCGCTACCTCCTCTTCTTCACTGCCGGTTTGGGCGCTAACGTCCTGGCCGGCATACCATGCTGACACCGCCTGGATATCCTCATCGCTCATACGCTTAGCAATAGCCCTCATCAAATTTTGGGGATCATTACTGCGCTGATCATTTTGCCAAGCATGCAACTGGTTGCTTATATAACCTGCGTGCTGGCTTGCAATACCAGGGAACGTTTCCCCAACGCCAGTGCCACCCGGGCCATGACAGCTCTTGCATGACACAATGTAGGCATCCCAATCTCCGCGCTCAGCCAACTGTTCGCCACGGGCTAATAGCGCCTCGTCCACGTCATCGCCACCTTGGCCAGGGGTGATAGGCATTTCGCTATAATAGGCGGCAACGTCCACTATTTGCTGGTCATTAAGCATATTAGCAAAGGGCATCATGGTGGCGTTTTGGCGACGTCCCTCTTTAAAATCGTGTAGCTGCTTAACGATATAATCGGCATTAAGCCCAGCCAAACGCGGCCACGATTCGCCTCCAGGTATGTTCATCCCACTGCCGTTAGCTTGATGACACGCTGTACAGGTTGCCGCGGCGGCCTGGCCACGCTCGGCATCGCCTGCTTCAGCAAAGGCCGTGCCTGCGAGAGTGCTGGCCCCTATAAGACCAGCTCCCATCAACAAGCTGAACTTGCTCCATTGTTTTTTATTCATATATCCCCCTGACTACTGTTCGTTATTTACTTACCTGCCCGTTATTTACTTACCTGCCCGTTATTTACTAGTCGTAGCCCATTTACTGCGATGATGCAGCGAGAGCTATCGAATAGCCTCAGGTCTTTCTCGTTGCTCATCCCCTACCGTAGGAATGGTTAAATGGGCGCTAAACCCGCCGGCCTGGACATTTTCAAAATTTACCCAGCCCCCAAAACGCTCAACAATTGCCGCCACAATCGCTAAGCCCAAACCGCTACCTTGCTGCTTGCTCACGCGCCAGAAACGCTGAGTTAACTGCTTTAGTGTAGCGTCATCGACGCCGCTACCCTGGTCATGCACTGTGAACGTTACGTGACGCTGATCAGGGGTACACTGCACGCTTAGCGCGACAGGCTGCTCACTCGCCCCATGGTGCAGTGCGTTATCCAGTAAATTACGTAGTGCGGTTATTGCCAGCTCTCTAGGCATGGCAACGCACACTTGGGGTAATTGAGAGGGAAGCTGGCACTGCTCTGCAGTTGCCATGCTATCGGCGATCGCAACATCAACAATCTCACCTACCTGACTTAGCTCGCCATCATCAAAGCGCATGCGCCCTTCAACTCTTGCTAACGTCAGTAACTGGTCTAGCGTATGCGCTAGTCGAACCACCCCCGCCTCTGCGTATCTGAGTGATTCTTTCGCCGTTTCGCCGTCGGCTCGCTGCGCTACTTGAAGATGGGTTTTAATCGCAGTTAAGGGAGTGCGTAACTCATGAGCGGCATCGTTGGTAAAACGCTGTTCACGGACAATGGTTTGTTGGATTCTTACGAGTAACCCATTGAGCGTCTCAATCAACGGTTTAATCTCTTTCGGCACACCATAGGTAGATACGGGTGCCAGCGCTTCCGGATGACGACTGGCAAGCGACGCGCGCAACCTTGTTAGCGGCGCAAAACCAAGCCAAACAACCACCCAGAGCGCAATTAAACTGCCCGTTAATGCCACCACAAACGGCACGACAGCGACGCGAAACACATCGCTAAGCAATATGTCCCGCTCATCCATCCGGTCGGCGGTAGTAATGACCAGATTGCCACGTTCATAGGTAAAGACACGCCAGGTAGTATCGCCTTCCTGCCGGTAAGTATGACCACGCTCACCCGGTGCCAGTATGGTTTCCATGTTGGCATGAGTACGGGCAATGATATCGCCACGCGGGGAGTGCACCTGGCAGGCCAACCCCTCGATGGGTGGGATAGACAAAGCGCGAGCTTGGCTCTGTTCCCAGACATCTTCAGGCAGTTGAAGCACGAGCCCGGCGACCATGCGTGCCGACTGAGCAAGGCGCTGATCCAGTGTTTCTACGAATTTTTTTTCTAAATCATTGAGCAACCAAGCCGCAGCAACACCCCATAGCAATGCCAACGTCACCCCCAGGGTAAGCAATAGGCGGGCTCGTAAACTCATTGCTGCCCCTTATGAGGCGTGCCTGGCATGTGGACAGCCTCAGGCTTGCCTAACCGATATCCCAACCCGCGAACCGTCTCAATGATGCCACTGCCTAGTTTTCGACGTAGATGGTGGATATGCACATTCAGTGCATTGCTCTCTACATCGTCACTCAAACCATAGAGGCTATCTTTTAGCTGGTCGGCAGAAAGCACGCTGCGCGGCGAGTGCAGAAAAGCCTCTAAAAGCACCAGTTCTCGGCGCGATAGCATTACCAACTGGCCAGAAACTTTCACTTCACGCGCCTTGGGATCCAGTGTTAACGCCCCATGTATCGTCATACCCTGGCTACGGCCTGATACTCGCCGAAGCAGTGCATGAAGACGGGCCACTAACTCGTCAAGGTCAAAGGGTTTCACCAGATAGTCGTCGGCTCCGCACTGCAGGCCGTCAACACGGTCTCGTACCGCATCCCGCGCTGTTAGCATTAACACTGGGGTAGCGTTACCTTGGTCACGCCACGATTGCAGCAGTTGCAAGCCGTCGCCATCGGGAAGACCGCGATCAAGTATCACAACGTCACTTACCACTGACTGCATGATTTGTCCCGCTGCTTGAATCGTGGACACATGATCGACGACAAAGTCGTACATCATTAAGCCGGAGCGTATTCCTGATGCAACAAGTGGATCATCTTCAATGAGTAAGACGTGCATGGCGGTTTTCCTTTTATTACTACTAGCATGGCAAATGCACGTTAACCCAGCATTAAGCTAGCGAGCTGTGCCATAAACTGATTACAAAAACTCATTTACCAAAGCTCATTTACCAAAGCTCATTCACAAAAACCTGCTACAAAAACGCCCTTGCCTAGGGAGACAAGGGCGATAGCAGTTGTTTATACATTCACGCTACTGGCTAATACGTTTTGCGATAAACCAGCCTGCCACCATCGCGGCCAACAACGCCAATAACGGCAATGAGATCCCACCGATGGAAGCGATGGCAGGGCCAGGACAGTAGCCAGAAAGCCCCCATCCAATGCCAAATAGCGCTGCACCACCCAGCAGCTTGCCGTCTAACGCTTGCTTAGTTGGAAGCTGAAAATTAGCGCTAAACAGCGGCTCGCCACGTGCAAATACCAACCGATAGCCCACAAACGTTGTGCCTACCGCACTGCCTAGCACGAACATCAGCGTTGGATCCCAAGCGCCGGCTACATCAAGGAAGCCAAGTACACGGGCAGGATCAGTCATACCCGAGATAGCTAACCCAAGCCCGAATAGCAAACCAGCGATATAGCCAGCAGCGGTTTTTACTGTTGCACTATTCATATCACGCGCCTCATACACCACCTCCAATCATATGACGCATCACATAGACCGTGGCCACCGCTGTGATTAGAAACACCCCAGTGGCGGCCATAGAGCGGGGGGATAAGCGCGCCAAACCGCAAACGCCATGGCCGCTGGTACAGCCGCTGCCAAGCCCAGTGCCTAACCCGACTAACAGACCGGCTATCAACATTAGCGGCACACCGCCAGCTGGCGCACCGATCACCGCACCGGGAGCATCGGCAACGTTGCCTAGCCCGCCTCCCATTGCCATGACCAATAACGGGCCACTCACCAGCCCGAACAAAAAGGCTATGCGCCAAGCGCTGTCGCCTTTAGGTCGCTGGGTTATTAAGTTCCCAATAATGCCGCTAATACCGGCGATGCGTCCCAAGGCTCCCATCAACCACACAGCGGATAAGCCTATCAATACACCACCAACGAGCCCTTGCAGGCTTGCTATCCAGTCCACAGGTGTCTCCTTGCTGTGTTAATGCTTGTTTTTACAGGTTGAGATGCCCAGCAGAGGATACAATGGGCAAAAATTAAACAGCCCAGTGGCGAGTGGTACGACGCCAATCCATCCCCATGCGCCAATGGTGCCGGTAAGCGCCAGTATGATCAGAATAAGACCAACAACGATTCGTGCCACTTTGTCTATACCGCCGACGTTTGCTTTCATTTTCTGCTCCTCGATAATCAATATCAGTTAAAAGCGGTTGATAGGGACTTTTAGATAGACAACGCCATTGTCGTCGGCAGGCGGCATCTCACCCGCGCGCATGTTGACCTGTACAGAGGGAATAATGAGCTTAGGCATGCCTAGCGTGGCATCACGCTCCGTGCGCATTTTCACGAACTCATCTTCTGAAATGCCTTCATGTACATGGACGTTCGCGTCACGCTGCTCTGCAACACTAGTTTCATGCTGATAAACGTCTCGGCCAGGTGCTTTATAGTCATGGCATAAAAACAGTCGTGTTTGCGTCGGCAATGCCAAAACCTTTTGGATAGAGCGGTACAGCGTACGCGCATCGCCACCGGGGAAGTCACAGCGTGCGGTGCCGTAATCTGGCATAAACAGTGTGTCGCCAACGAAGGCCGCGTCGCCTATCACATAAGTAAGGCAGGCAGGCGTATGGCCTGGCGTATGAAGCACGCGCGCTTGAAGACTGCCAATGGTGAACGTATCGCCTTCATTAAACAGGGCATCAAATTGGCTACCGTCCCGAGCAAACTCAGTCCCTGCATTGAATGCTTTACCAAAAATTTCCTGTACGTCGACAATGTGTGCGCCAATCCCGGTTTTTCCACCTAACGTTTGGTGCAAATAGGGTGCCGCTGAGAGGTGATCAGCATGCACATGGGTTTCTAAAATCCATGTCACTTCAAGGCGGTTACCGCGAATAAATTCAATAATTTCATCCGCAGAACGTACATCCGTATGCCCCGCGGCATAATCGAAATCGAGTACCGAATCTAGAATAGCGCAGGCATTACTCTCTGGGTCCTGCACCACATAACTAAAGGTGTTAGTGGGCTCATCAAAGAAGTGAGTAACAATCGGGTGTTGCATTCTGTGCCTCCCGCTAATGGCAAGTAATGATGTTGCTATGCAACCATCATAGACCATAAAATGTTATATGTTTATACTTATTTGGAATTTAAAACGGTTTCTTGAGCATGATCAATATTGCTCGTCGGCCAATAGCCGCAAAACAAAAAAGCACCTCGCTGCCAACGAGGTGCTGTGATGAGAATGACATGGTCGGTTAAGCGAAATTCACCCGCTTCTACCGACTTAAAGCCTTATATACTTTGAGACTTGATACGTTTAAAGGCCCGATAAACTCAAAGCACTGATAAACTTAAAGAACTGATAAGCTTAAAAATTTATAGAAACAAACAAGCATCGAGCGTTAAACCTTACCCTGGTTATCAAGCTCTACCGCTTCATGCATACGTGCTAGCACGTCAGGCATAGCCGCTTGCACACGGTTCCAACTGGGAATAAAGGGACGTTCGCGGGGGTTATCTAAAAACAGATTGCCGGCTTCTAGTAAATTGCTGGCAAATAGCTCCACTGCTTGCTCTTCACAGTGACGATCTAAACTTAGTCCATTCATTGTCGCGTCGTGATCATAGGCTTCAATGAGGTCTAAGGCCAAACGGTAGTAAGTTGCTTTGAGCGTCCGGAAATCTTCGCTGCTAAAGCTAACCCCTTGGGTAGCCAGCTTACGATACAGCGCTTTTGCGATATCCAGACTCATTCGGTTCAAGCCACTGGTCGCATCCTCTTCACTAACGGGCTGATGCTTATGGTCATAGGCGTCGGCAATATCGACCTGACACAGCTGACGATGGGAGTAGTTACGCTGCAACTCCGACAGCACGCCGATTTCCAATCCCCAGTCAGCGGGAATTCGGATGCCCTCAAGCACATCGCTGCGCATGGCAAATTCACCGGATAACGGGTAACGGAAGCTGTCTAAATAATCCAAATAGGGTAACGGACCACAGACGGTTTTCAAGGCACGTAGCAGCGGCGTCACCATCAACCGAGAAACACGCCCATTGAGCTTTCCTTCGGCAATACGCGGGTAATAGCCTTTACAAAAACTGTAATTGAAACGGGGATTCGCGACGGGATACATAAGGCGTGCTAGGAGGCCACGGTCGTAGGTAAGAATATCGCAATCGTGAAGACCAACGGTGGTGGAGCGACCTGAACTAAGCACATAGCCAGCGCAATACCATACGTTTCTTCCTTTACCTGGCTCTAATGCCCCCAAACCATGACGTTCTAATTCTTGGTCGATGGCGCGCAAGCGCGGACCGTCATTCCATAGGATTCGAGTGTGCTGGGGCAAGCGCGAAAAGAACTCCCGTGCAAATAAAAACTGATCCCGGTCTGCCCTGTCTAAACCAATAACAATTTCATTGAGATAAGGCACTTTCACCAGCTCATCAACAATCGCCGACAGCGCAGGCCCTTCCAGTTCAGAAAAAAGCGAGGGTAAAATTAGTCCCATTGGGCGACGTTTGGCAAACTGGCAAAGCTCTTGTTCAAGGGCTTCAACTGGCCGGCGTGTTAAGTTGTGAAAATCGGTTATCACACCATTTTGATGAAAATCACTCATACGCTAGCCTCCCGTGACTTGTAATCTGATGCAGCGGTGTCATTCACTGGCGTCATTTTTAGACGCCCGTCATCTCGCCCCCACCAGTGGGCTACCCCCTCAGCCCAGCCAGTTGGCCCAGTCGCGTTTGTTCGATATAGCGCACGGTTGTGCGGCTCAACGTCAAGTGCGTGGCAACCTCGAATCACCACCGCTTGATCGACAGTTTCCAGCATCGTGATATCGTTTGGGCCATCGCCCAAGCCCAATGACAGTGGCTGACTGCCTCGTAATGCAGTAAATCGTTTGATTAGCCACTCTACAGCACCACCTTTGTCAGATAAGCGTCCAATCACATGCCAAAAGCGTCCCCCTTGAGTGAGTTCAAGGCCATCGCCTTCAAGCGCAATTCGGAACGTTTCAAGTGCAGCTGCATTATCCTCCCAAATAAGCGGCTCACTCCCCTCCCGCTGCCGCGCTGCTTTCGCACGGATTTCATCAAGCCCAGTTAACGCCATTACCTGCTGAAGACTTAAGTCGCCCATGCGGGTAAACCGAACGCCCAAGCGCTTACGCCAAACGTTTAGTCGCGCTTTAATGAAGCCACTATCAACGCCGGTGTGTTTAATAACGACGCCATCCCGGCCATTACCAGGGCGATCTAAACGCGCATGACACCAACCAGGCGGCAGACCAATAACGGCGCCATTCTCAGCAATAAAGGGGGTCGCCGTTAGCCCAAGGGCTTCACGAAGGGGAATGAGTTCAGCGCGAGTTTTACTGGTAACCGGAATGACCGGAACCCCTAGCTGTTTAAGGCGGGCAAGCCAGGGCTTGGCAGGTGAGAAATCATAACTGTGGTGATCTAGTAATGAACCATCCAAGTCGGTGACTACCAAACGCGGTTGAAGCGCTGGGTCTATTGGTGACTGAGCATCACAGGGCAACGCAGTATGCCTTTGTTCGGTCATAGCACCACCTTTTTGCAATCTTAAAAGTCGTTACACACGCCCACTTTTAGATAAGCAACCAAGCAGTTTGTATGCCAATACAATTTTATTGTTAATAATCAGAAGATTGGCTCATAAAAACCAGCTGTCTTTTTATAAGCACCAAAACAACGCAATCATGACGCACCAAAATAGCGCGCAAATAAATTGAAGAAAATTCGACAAGCCCTTGGCAAAAGCCCACAAATAGCTATACTCAAATTGTACCCACTGGCAACCTTGTACACCCCTCACCTGATGCCAGTGGGCTGCAGTGAGACAAGCCCTTTCATACCCGCCTCCCCGGCGGGTTTTTTTGATCTATTCCCTAGTCAACGTGAATAACCACCTCAACGCGACGGTTGCGCGCTCGCCCTTCAACAGTATCGTTATCTTCTAGTGGCTGGGTTGCGGCTAGTCCAACCGCTCGTAAACGCTCCGGAGCAACCCCTGCGGCTTCCAGTGCCTCAACGATCGCAATCGCCCGCGCACTTGAAAGCGCCCAGTTGGACGAAAACTCTGGGGTATTGATGGATTGGCTATCAGAGTGCCCCTCCACCCATACTTCCCCCTCGAAGCGCTGAATGGTATCCATCAACGACCCCACTAGCGTTGAGCCCCCTTCTGTCAACTGAGCATCGGCAGAGGGAAATAGCAACCGATCTTGTACACGCAGGCTGATCCCTTCGGCGACCCGGGAAACTTCAACGCCTTCCAAATTAGGTAGATACGTCGAGGCCTCCACACGCTCAGCCAATCTCTCATCAAGTGCTAATGCGCTATTCATCGCCACATCAGACACTTTTTGTACATTAATAGGTGGACGGTCGGTGAGCACTACCATGTAATCCGCCAACGGTGAAACAGCCTGACGCTCATCGGTAGGCAGCAGCAACTGCGGAAGACTACTAGTGACAGCCGATGTCTGCGTATCTATCGAGTCTTCTTCAATCCGCGCCAATAAAGGTGGCGCCTCCACAACAGCAGTGCGAGCTTTAGGCAACCCTGCCACACCCAACGCAGCGCTAATCGCAAACGGGCTGAGCGTATCACTACTAGGTGATACGCCGAGTACCGTGCGCTGCTGGCGGACTTCAGCAAGCGCATCCGGCAGGGGTATTTCTCTAGCAGGCGATGACTCATAGCCGTACTCATCGGCTGTTTCTTGCTGAAACAATGATGGGCTTGTCACATTTGCCGCAGCAATAATAATAACGAACAAGGCTACCAGTAGCGTCATGATGTCAATATAGCTAATCATCCAACCGCTATTACTTTCATCTTCTGGATAGGCAGTTAGCAGTGAATCATGGCGCGGACCAGCGCGGTGGTCTTCAAGCATGGGAGTTTTCACTCATTCAAGTTTTTAACCTCGTGGCCGATATAGGGTAAGCGTGGCAAACTAGTCTATCAAAAGCCGTTTCGTAGCGAGAAGGAACAATCAGGTGCGCACCCGACCTATGTCATCAAGAACTGCTTCATTATCGACAATGTCACCATCCATGGTTCAACTATTGCGCCCTGCCTGTATTGGACTGGCGAGCCTGATGCTAAGCGGCTGCTTTTATGCCAACACATCGCAGGCCCCCATTGCGACTACCTACCCTTATAGTGAGCAGCAGCGCATGCAAGCGGCTCAGCACTGGGAAGTGCTAGCCCAACACGAAGCGGCAGGCATTCTTCGCAGTGAACGGGTTCGCTTTAGAGACCTCCATATTCCAGCGCAAGAGCATACGTCAGTTAGCGCCTACTATGGTGGCGAATTTGAACGTGGCTTTCGTACGCTATTAACAAGCGAACTGGTGTCGCGTGGTGGAAGCGTGATGACACACCCCAGCACTGGCGGCGCCACCGTCCAAGTAGACGTTGAAGTTGTTGAGCATCGTGATCGCGGCTATATACGCCCACCGTTTGGTGCTTACACCGCCCTTGCCGGTGGCGTGACCGTGGCTAGCATGGCACTAGGAAACTGGAGCGAACCTGCACTTGCATTAATTCCCGCAGCGATGGTGGCAGATACGACCAGCGGCAGTTGGACTTATGAGGGCAAAGAGGAGGTTATCATCACTACCCAGATCGTTGATAATGACCGCATTCTCTACTCCTCTTCTAATATTTATTACATAAATGCTGGTGATCGACGTCACTATGCGCCACATCGTGTTCCTCAAGCGCCTGCAACCCCTACTGTTTCTATCACCAATACTTGGTAATTACATGCTTTCACTCTCTTCCTCTCTGTCTCCACTGCGCGGCTTAGCAGTTGGTGCACGCCTACTTATCGCTGCGTTGCTTATGCTGTTTTTGGCTGGTTGCACTGCACTTGGCAATAACAATGGCACGCGAAATGCCGAGCCTCAGCCAGATCTCTCCGAACTAGCTCATGAGGCTGCCGCGCAAATGGTCGCCAGCAACCCGGACCTTACACGCCACAGCCCGATGATTGCGGCTACTTTTGTAAGTATTGATAACTTAAGCCAATCGTCGACATTTGGCCGTATTAGCTCAGAAATTATGGCGTCTGCTCTCGCAAGGCAAGGCATGCAGGTGCGCGAAGTCAAGATGCGTGACAGCATGTTTATTGAAGAAACCGTTGGTGAATTAATTTTATCCCGCCAAGTTCAACGTCTTAGCGCCCAGCACAATGCACGCTCGATACTGATGGGTACTTATGCACAAGGCCAGGACTATCTCTATGTGAGTGCACGAGTCGTTCGCGCTGGTGATGCGATGGTGCTTGGCAGCGCTGACTTTAAACTGCCGCTGGATAATAACACCCGCAGCTTATTGGAAGGTCAAGGCGGCTGGTAATTGATTCACCGCTTGCCGCGATACGAATGAAAAGGATGAACATGCCCACCCGCACAAGCAAACCACTTATCGTGGCCACTAGTCGCTTGATAAAGCTATGCGCAAACATTACCAAGCTGCTTAGCTATATTTTTCATGCCGTGCTGCCGAACAAGCGCTTCACGCTGCCAGCCTATGCCGCGCCCTGGCTGAAACCTAAAAACAAGTCGACTATTCCTCGTATTATTTGGCAGACCAACTTCACTAATAGAGTGACTCTTCCGGTTTACTTGAATTACTTGTTTAATCGTCTCATGGCCCCTCGTTTCGAATATCGTTTCATGATTACCGACGCGCGGAGTGACTTCATTAAAGAAAATTTCGACGACGCCCTGTTCACCAGCTATTCAAAGTTACAAATTGGTGCGGCGCAGGCTGATTTTTGGCGCCTCATGGTGCTTTACAAATACGGCGGCGTTTACCTTGATATTGACGCACATGCCATCTGGCCGCTTTCCCGTGTTGTCCCTGGTGATATTGACGAACTCTACGTCACGACCCGTAAAGGTGAGCTGAGCAATTACTTCATCGCCAGCAAACCAGGTAACCCCAACCTACGCAGATTGATTGATCAAGTGCAGCAAAACATTGAAGAGAACACTCTCACCAACGTGTTTGAGCTCACTGGTCCTGGCGTATTCATTCAGCTATTAGATCAACGCACCGTCCCCACAGTGTCATACCGTCACGCCTGCAACCAAGGCAATTTTACTAACGAGCACTTCCAGTATATTGATAAAAAAGCGGGCAAATGGACAAGGGAGCAGAAAGAAGTTGCAATTGTCGCTTCTGAAACCGTAGAGCAATCCACAACTTCGCCGCATAAAAACGACTCATAAGTTAATAAACGTCGGCCTATATCCAGCCACAGCTGGTAATAAACCGACGTTTAGACGATTCAGCTTTATAGCATTTTTCTAGCCTTGAAATGCTCTACTGTAAGCACTGTAACATCCCCATATAACAGCTAACCAAAACGCATAAAACATAGCGCCGCTATTATGGGCTAAAAAGGTTTGGGATAGCCCAAAGTCAATGAACGCAACCGGAAGCAGCGTGCCCGCCACCGCTAATGTTCGTATTTGCAGGTTCTCGTGCACCACTCCAGAGGCAAACATTTTAAGCGGCACCATGTAGAGCATTACAAGCACAGCCAACCCCACTACCCCTCTCTTAGCCAGCGCATCGATAAATTCATTGTGCGCATGGCCAAATTGAGCCGCCACTGGAGAGATACTGTGTTGCTGCCCCAAATTAAGCATCGCCGCTTCATACCCCGACTCTCCCCAGCCTAGCAGCGGACGCTGAATAATTAATTGCGATGCCCCACGCCACATTTCAAAACGTAGCCCAAGAGAGGTATTGCTCTCCTCGCCTGAAACATAGAGGCTGATATCGCTAATCGCCGAATTAACGCGCTGCTGAACCCCCGTCTGAGGCAGTACAAATACCAACGTAGCCAGTGTCACAACCAGCCCAGCCACACTCACTTTTAGCGCCAACGGCAACTGACGGCCAAAACCACGATAAAGAACATAGCCAATGACAGGCAGACCCACCCAACCACCACGGCTACCTGACATCAGCGAACCCAGCATTCCCAGCAAAGCCCCTAGCAACAGTAAAACTACCCAAATTACGCGCTGACGCTGAAGTACCGCCCAGCCCAAACCTGCTAGACACAACACGCCCATTAACATGCTTAGATTGCCAAACTGGATGGGATGTAAATAGCCGCCAACACGCTCTATTCCATTGCCAAACCGTTGCCATAATGCCCAGCTACCTGCCCCTATTGCCCCCAGCGACAACCCACTCCATAACCATGCTTGGCGTGGCGGAAAGCGTAAAATGAGTAGCAATACCGGAATAGCTAGTAAAAAGCGTAATGGGCGATCAAAGCCTTTAGCGCCTAGATCTATGATGGAAAGCCCCCCCACGACAACTCCGTAGACCACTAAGGTCAGGATTATTCCGTAGTCTTTCGAGGTGAGTGAATAAGGCGATTGCAAAAACAACAGGGAAATGCTGACAAGTAATAACAACAGAGGGCCAATGGAGTAACCAGACGGAACAATGAGAGCCAAGGCTCCCATTAGAAACACTGCAACCCCAGTAACACTTCTTAGTGATTCAGAAGGAAAAAAAAGATGACTAAACATAAAGGTAGGCGACCCAGCGATTATATGGAAACCACAAATAGTAGCATAACCACCCTGAGAGCCTATTTACCACATTGTGTAACTGCCCGTGACTGAGTAATTTTTCAAAAAGATATCATCGCGGATATACAAGTGGACCAATAAAAACTCAAAGCGCCGTCCGCAAAACTGGCCAAAGACATCAAGTCCGAGAAAGACCTCGGAGCCCTCACCCAGCAACTCGAAAACTCACTGTTGAAACCGCGCTCAATGCCGAATCGTATGAACACCTCGGTTATGAGAAACATGCTCCGGCAGGTCGAGGCACCAGCAACAGCAGTAATGGCCTCTCTGCCAAACGACTAACAGGCCAGCATGGCGACGTACCGATTGAGTCACCCCGTGGCCGGGACGACTCTTTCGAGCCTCAGTTCATCCGCAAGGGGCAGTTCAGACTACCCCTTGCGGATGAACAAATCCTGGCATTGTATGCTAAGGAATTGATCAGACGAGATATCGTGGGCATCTTAAAAGAGATGTACAACCCGAGCATCTCGGCAACGCTGGTTTCCAAAGTGGCCGAGTGTGTAATCGATCAGGTTTACGAGTGACAAAACCGACCTGTTGATCCAATCTGCTCCATTGCTGATCTGGACTGCATCGTTCTGAAAATTCGTCAGGACAAGAAAGTGATTAACAAACTCCTCTACCTGGCTCTGGCCATCAACATGAAAGGCCAGAAGGAGCTGTTAGGTGTGTCGCTGGCCGATTCCTAAGGCGCGAAGTTCTGGCTATCGCGACTCACCGAGCTGCGAAGTCTTAGAGGACATCCTAATCGCCGGTGTGGACTGCCTCAAAGGCTTCCCGGATGCCATTGCAGCAGAATACCCTCTACAAGTCATTCATTCCGAATGGTCTTCAAAGCGGGCCTTAAGCCACGAGCAACTCCTGGGAAAGAGACTCAGAGGTACCAATTATGGGCGAAGTTTCCATAGGCGTTTCCAGTCCCGCGACTGCCTATTCTTGATGAGAATCTTCGCTCTCGCCTGCCCATTCGATCTCTTCTGCATAAATTTCGTCAAACGCGACCCTCTCGCCACGATCAGGTATCAGTGTTGCTAAATTGGGATCAATGCCATCGAAGCCGCTTTGCCCCATCGCCTCTATAACGCTAAGCATGCTCAGCACACCTTCAAGCACTACCGCGCTTGAGACCGCATCAAAATCAAGCTCTAAGCCTTCAAGCGCTTTTAGGCTCAACTCTTCCAGGCCACGTTGCTCAATAAGCAGTGTAAGAATGCCATCAATACCAATTCCGTTTCGAGCTATCTGAGGCATATCACCACCTGGAAAAAGCGACAAATAGCCATAATCAAAATCTTCAAGACCTTGAGATATCGCCACTGCTGCCTGCTGTGCTGTTGCAGTAATAGCAGGGGCAACGTCATCGTTGGTTGGCCACAAAATCGATATCGTTTCGAGCACGCCTGATTCGTTCATATAACTATTCTGGTTATGGTAATCAAGCATTAGTTCAGGCTGAAATGTTTCCAACGTCTGCTGAACCGCAGTAGCTTCTGGGATCAATGATGCATCAATAACTTCACTGGAATCCCATGTACGGTTGAGATCAATATCTTCAGCGTTACGACGCGGATCAATGGTTGTTTCAGGGTCTAATTCACCGGCAACGAGATCCTCCCAGCGCTCAAAACCGTCAGGATTGACTCTTGGCATCACGGCTAACGTCACTTGCTCACGTAACGCTTGAGCAGCTTCGCTGTCACCACTCAACCACTCTAGCAAATGCATAGCGGCTTCTGTCCCGGTTAGTTCATCACCATACTGTTGCGTCACTATCATTAACTTACGCGGCCCTTCTCCGACCGTAGCACTGTATAAAGGCCTACCCTCCACAGACTCACCTTGCGTTGTGTACCGTTAACCTCCTATGGCTTCTTTCCGGCCGGAGCCCCCACCGTTGGGCAGTGACGCCCTTGCCAGCCGGACTGCCGTCCCCTCAGCCGGGGTGACGTCACTTTCTTTCAGGTAACCGGGTTTGCTGGCTTCGCCGGGCAAACAAAAAGCCAGTCAGCGTTAGCTGACTGGCTCTAGACAAGATATCACTGCCTGACCACTAATTATCCCGGCTTATTCATGAGGCCGACCTGAAAACGAAGATGGCGAGTGGTTTTCTCTTGTAGAATCAGGATGTTCCTGCCAGAACACGATTCAAGAGGACCACTCGCCATGGGTGAAAGCCTATCCACCTGGACGCCCTCATGCAACGGCTCTGTCCGTGTTGAGCTGAGCGGCCAGCGCACCACCAGCGACAGCGGCGCCCTGCTGCTGCGTGAAGCCCTCGACAACAGCGGCGTGATCGAGGCGCTGGAAGACAATCTGGTCGATCGACGCCACCCGCTGCGCATCCGTCATTCGCTGGCCAGCCAGTTGCGTACCCTGGTGCTGCAGCGTGCGATGGGCTGGATCGATCTCAGCGATACCGACACGCTGCGCCGTGACCCGCTTTGGCAGTTGGCCTGCAGCGATGCACGCGGCATGACACCCCTGGTCCAGGACCGGCCGTCTCAAGCCACGCTGTCGCGGCTGCTGAGCTGCCTCGGTCGTAACGACAATATCGATGCCGTGCACGAAGGCCTGTTGCGGCTGGTGGTCTGGCGCCTGACCTCGCTGCAGAACGGTGAACGTCCCAAACAGCTGACGCTGGACATCGATGGCCTGCCGATCGAGGTGCATGGCCATCAGGGCGGGTCGGCCTATCATGGCCTTTACGGGGCCCGCATCTACTCGCCGCTGGTCGCATCGTTGGCGGAGACCGGCGACATGGTGGGCGGCCTGCTGCGCGAGGGCAACGCCGGCCCGGCAGAGAACGCCGACACCTGGATCCCGCATCTGGTACGACGACTCAACGAGAGCACCGGGGCACAGGTTCGT
>NZ_JABUZD010000155.1:0-30172 GCF_014897875.1 Halomonas sp. 3A7M | reverse complement strand
TAAGCCTCGCTTTATACACCATAACTTATGCGGATTCACTTAACAGACCATTTTTTACCTTTCGTCTGACTGACTATAACGAAAGGGATATTGAAGAACTGAAGAAATTTGCTAAGCCTGTTTTTAACGTCGATACCATTCTTAGTACCGCAAATCGGCTGAAATACACCAATCTCGCGATGGCATCATTCAGCAAGATGCTTAAAGAACCGCCCCGCGAATTCATCAAATTCATCGCTCAAGATTTCTTTGATGGACGGATGACTCAGCAAGTTCTTGATGAATTCACACCGATCATCCGCGACGCAATGGCTCAACACATCAAAGAGCAGGTTTCTCTAAGACTCAAACAGGCATTAGCTACGACAAGTGGCGATGAGTCAGGTGCTGTTAACTTACAGTCCATTCAGATGGACTCCGAAGAACCTTCTCAAAATACAGATGATGAGATAGTCACGACTCAGGAAGAGATCGATGGTTACAACATGGTTCGGGCTATCGTTGCCAGCGAAGTAGCTCCTGAAAGGGTTTTCATGCGAGATGCAAAGTCGTATTGCGCCGTGCTGCTTGATGACAACAATCGTAAGCCGATCTGTCGCCTTCACTTCAATTCCAAAATCTTAAAAAGAATTGAAATTCGCCAAGATAATGAATCAGTTAAGCACGATCTAAATGTACTGACTGATATCTTCAATCACAGAGACGCTCTGATAGCCGTTGTAAAAGGCTACGAATGATCCCTAAAGCCGGTCTTGTGCCGGCTTGTTTTCGCCCGGCAAGGTAAATAAAGCTTATAAATTGGCTCATAAGGTAAGCATATTTACCTTGTGTTTTGCGACGTCTGCAAACGTCAGCTTTAACCACCACGGCTTGGAGTCAACAAATGCAAACCAATGCCCAACCATGCCGGGTGTACATGCATCCGACCGCTGGAAACAGCCACATCGCCATCGCGGTCATGCAAGCCACCACAGTCCGCATCGCCGCCCGCCTGAGTGGTACAAATTCCGCACTACCTATCTGCTCACCGCCATAAATGTACACCTGCCGGGTCACTTTCGCGGGTGCGCTAACGCTTACGCCGCGCTACTCGAAATGTGCATTACCTTCATTAATTAGTAAGTTGGATGTTGCCGTCCAGGTAATTCAGCGCTCAACCGTTGTGAATACTCTCTCAGTTTCGGCGTCATCAGCACGATGGTGCTTTAATTGTTAAATATGGTGAGGAAAAGAGTGTTCCAAAATAAAACTGCTTTAACATAATGAATGCTGTGTGTGTCGGTAACTGCCATCTAGAGGATATTACGTCATGGAAAACTTTCTTGAGCAATTTGGGGCTTATGTTCCTTTGATCATCAATGCCGTGAAAGCATTGTTGGTGTTAATTGTGGGCTGGATTGTCGCAGGGGTAGTCAGCAGCTTAGTGCGTAAGCGGGTGAATGCGATACCGCGTATAGATCCAACGCTGGGCAACTTTCTTGCAGCCTTGGTGAAGTGGGTCATTCTGCTGGTTGTATTTATTACGGTACTGGGTCTGTTTGGTATTCAGGCTACTTCGCTGGTTGCTGTGTTGGGGGCTGCCACGCTGGCTATTGGCTTGGCGTTGCAGGGCACGCTGAGTGATTTAGCGGCGGGGTTTATGCTGATTGTGTTTCGTCCTTACAAACTGGGTCAGTTTGTTGATATTGGGGGCACGTCCGGTACGGTTAAGGATCTTAACCTGTTCGTGACCGAGTTAGTGACGCCTGACAACGTGCAAATTATTGTGCCTAATGGGCAGGCTTGGGGGGCTATCATCACTAACTTCTCTCATCACTCGACACGCCGTGTCGATCTTGTGTTCGGGATTGGCTATGACGATGATGCTGATCTGGCCATGGCGATCATCAGCGGCTTGGCCGAGGCTGACAGCCGTATCCATGGTGATCCCGCACCTTGGGTAAAAGTCACTAACCTGGGAGCCAGTAGTGTGGACCTTACCGTGCGGCTTTGGGTCGATGCGGCGGATTATTGGGATGTGAAATTTGATATGACGAAAGCTGTCAAAGAAGCCTTTGATAAGCAAGGTGTTTCAATACCTTACCCGCATTCGGTAGAAATTCAGAAAGCGGGGTAAATGTTTCCGTTGATACGGTTTGTTAAGGCGCGCCCTTTAAAGGGCGCGCTTTGCTTTCGTAGTTTGTGATGGCGGTTACTCTTAATCGTCCTCGTCCCAGTGTTCCATCGCGCGTTTGTCATCGGGAAGTCGGACGATGTCGCCTACGTTAAGCTTGTGGTGGGATTCGTGGTGGTGCCCGTGTCGGTCAAGAATGGCGGCAACGCTGCCGATGCTGACGGCATCTTCATCACGATAGGCTTCTACTTTTACCCGCACAATGCGGCCTAGATAACGGGCGGAGAGCATGGCGCCTGGGTAGGGCGGCGTGTGGTCGGGGTCATTCTTAAAAAACTCTACAACGCTTGCGCTGCCAGGTTCGTCCCATTCGATATGCTGATGCATTGTCAGTGTCCTTTTGTTGAGCGGTATCAGATAGCGTGATGTTTAAGTGTAGTGTGCGTTGGTGTGATAGAGCCAATCACTGCTGAAGCATGGGGATGTCGTGGATCCGCTGCACTCACATTCGCTGGTTGGATAGCTTTGTCTTCAAAAGAACAAGTCTTCAAAAGAACTTGTCTTCAACAGCCGTGGGGGTAATACCTTTCTGTGTGCTGTTTTCACGTTGGTTAGTGCATTAACCGATTCTTGCCGATGGTATTGGCTTATTCGTGTTGAATAGTATGGTTAACACTATGACGGCGGGGGCAGTGCTATTGGGCAAGCATTTGAGCGTTTAACCAACAGGAGATCCTAAGCCATAAGAGACGTTAAGTATCCGTATGCGAGTTGGGAGGTGGCCGGTAGGGTTTGTTACTCCTTGATGGCGAGTCTCGGGTAAGCCCTGATGTTTCCAGGCTGAAGGTTTGTAAACGGGTAGGGCAGGCATAAAGGCGCTGTAGTAAATCAGCAAGCGCTGCTTCATCTAGCTCTGGGTCTAAGCCCCCCAACCGTTCTAGCCACGTGCGCCTGATGGCGATGTAGGGAGGAACAGCGACGCCTGCGCCTAAAAAGCACTGGAGTAAGCGTTCGGATAAGCGGGGTGGTTCGCTGCCAATCAAAAGAGCATCCAGCGTGTACGTGTCTAGCTGGGGATAAAGTAAACACCATAGTTTGGCTGTTAGCGCCCGTTGCTGCATTGCAATCAGCAACCAATCAGCTTGGCTGAGATATGCGGCTTGATTGATCCTTGCGCCCAGTGGCTGGGAAGGGGTAACAAGAAAGTGCGCGCGGTAGCGTTGCTCAATGTCCGGCACGCGCGGATCGGCGGTGGCGCTGGTCACGATAATGGGAAGTGTGTGGTCTGCAAAGCCTGTTTGGCGAATAGCGCGCAGGTGACGTGGTAAAAGGGCACCTGTGACTGACGCATCAACAATAAAGCAGACCGTGCCCATGTGAGTGGCTTCCTGTGTTGTGAAACCTGTTTGTTATTAAATCTATCTGTTTGTAATCAATTGTAGGTGTGAGTTTCTTTTGGTATCAAGCTAAAGTTCACAGTGATGAGGAAAATAATAGATGCTTGATATGCACCATGTTGGTGCTTGCGGGTCTCTGGTTGGTCTTTATTGGTGCGTTTTTCTGAGCTAGGTGGCTTTTTAGGGCTAAGTTCGTTCTTTCGCAGAGCATTATGCTACATGAAGAAGCGCAGTATTTTATTTTTTATCTTTTATAAAACAAATGCTTGTTGTTTTTTTATGCCATATTGGTGCAGAGTTGGCATGTTCCGTGCTTGGTATTAGGCAGCGGCTAGCGGGTCGTAGGCAGATGCCTCTCGGCGTGCTACAACGATAGCCGGTTTGTTTAATAACTCTTTTATCGGTAGCTTACTGTCACAAGCTTAAGCCACGTTCATACCGGAGGACACTATGTCAGCCAAGACTCTCGCGCTAATCGAAGAACATGATGTTAAATGGGTAGATCTGCGTTTCACCGACACGCGCGGTAAAGAGCAGCACGTCACCGTACCGGCACGGGACGTGGACGAAGAGTTTTTTGAAAATGGTCAGATGTTCGATGGTTCCTCTATCGAGGGCTGGAAAGGCATCAACGAATCCGACATGATTCTTCGTCCTGAAGATGGCACTGGTTTCCTCGACCCCTTCACCGAAGACGCTACCCTGATCCTGCGTTGCGATATCATCGAGCCTGCCACTATGCAGGGCTATGACCGTGACCCGCGTTCTATTGCCAAGCGCGCAGAAGCTTACCTGCAGTCCACCGGCCTGGGCGACACCGCCTTCTTTGGCCCTGAGCCTGAGTTCTTCATTTTCGACGAAGTCCATTGGAAATCTGACATTCAGGGTTCCATGTACAAAATCACCTCTGATGAAGGTGCTTGGGCGACCAGTAATCAGGTAGAAGGTGGCAACTTGGGGCACCGCCCGCGCGTTAAAGGCGGCTACTTCCCGGTTCCCCCGGTTGATAGTTTCCATGACATGCGTGGTGCAATGTGTAACACCCTGGAAGCGATTGGCCAGACCGTTGAGGTTCACCACCACGAGGTTGCTAACGCGGGTCAGAACGAAATCGGCGTTAAATTCAACACGCTGGTGAAGAAAGCTGACGAAGTTCAGGAAATGAAATACGTGATCCACAACGTGGCTCACGCTTACGGCAAAACTGCTACGTTCATGCCGAAGCCGCTGGTAGGCGACAACGGGTCTGGTATGCACGTACACCAGTCGTTCTGGAAAGATGGCCAGAACCAGTTCGCGGGTGACGAGTACGCTGGGCTTTCCGAAATGGCGCTTTACTACATTGGCGGTGTGATCAAACACGCTCGTGCTCTGAACGCCTTCACGAACGCGTCTACTAACTCGTACAAGCGTTTGGTGCCAGGCTTTGAAGCGCCGGTTATGTTGGCTTATAGCGCTCGTAACCGTTCTGCCTCTATCCGTATTCCGTATACCGCCAGCCCGAAAGGTAAGCGTGTTGAAACACGTTTCCCTGACCCGACTGCTAACCCCTACCTGGCGTTCGCGGCGCTGCTGATGGCGGGTATCGACGGTATTAAGAATAAGATTCATCCTGGCGATGCCATGGATAAGAACTTGTACGACCTGCCGCCAGAAGAAGGTAAGTCAGTACCGACCGTTGCCAACAGCCTGGACCAAGCGTTGGAAGCACTCGATGCAGACCGCGCGTTCTTGACCGAAGGTGGCGTGTTTACTGATGATATGATCGATGCATACATCGACCTCAAGATGGAAGAAGTGGAGCGCATTCGCATGACCACTCACCCGATTGAGTTCGATATGTACTACAGCTGTTAAGAGCGATTGCTAAGCACAGCAGCTAGTATCACTCCCTCGGGTGTGACTGGCCTAAAACCCCGCTTCGGCGGGGTTTTTTTATACCACTGAATAGTGAGACGAAGAGGTCTGTTTGCAAGGGGAGAACGCTGTCTGCGGCGCCGCACTGATGCGGTGAGTATTTTTATTGATGATGAGTCATGCGCACTATAATGGTGCAATAAGTGACAGGCTGACCGCTCGGACTGCGCTATAACGGCTCGCTACATCCCCGCCCCCTGCTCATTAGCCGTGCAAGTGGCCAATTGGCGCGCTTTTTGCAGTTTCTCTTTCATACGCTCGATAACGCTATTTTTTACAGCGACGCTTCAGGATACGCCATGTACCAGCGCTTACTTGAACACCTCACCACTGCAGTCTTACTGCTAGACGGTGAACTCCGTGTTCGTTGGATGAACCCGGCAGCGGAAGCGTTGCTAGCGGTGAGTTTTAGCCGTGTGCAGGGCATTAGTTTAGACACTCTGTTAGGGGGCGATGAGAGTATTGATGATGTCCTCGCTAAAGCGCGGGATGCCTTTCATCCCTATACCCAACGCGAAGCACGCATTACGCCGCTGAACAGCGAGCCATTAACGGTGGACTACACCGTGACCCCGCTTTCAGCCGATGAACTATTACTCGAAGTAGAGCCCCGTGATCGGCTAATGCAGATTTCCCGGGAAGAAGCGCTGACCACCCGGCAAGAGACCATCAAAGTGTTGGCGCGGGGCTTGGCTCATGAAGTTAAAAATCCCTTAGGCGGGATTCGTGGTGCTGCCCAATTATTGGAGCGCGATCTGGATGATCCTGCACTGCGTGAATTCACCCATATTATTGTGGAAGAGGTGGATCGGCTGCGAGATTTGGTCGACTCCATGTTGGGCCCCAATCGCATCGTCAAACATGAGCCGGTCAATATCCATAAGGTGTTAGAGCGGGTGCGAGCGCTGCTGATTGCCGAGCATCCGCATATTGAGATCCGTCGTGATTATGACCCGAGTTTGCCGGATCTTTCTGGCGATGAATCTCAAATGATTCAAGCGGTGTTGAATGTGGCACGTAACGCGGTACAGGCCATGAGTGATGCAGCAACGCCTTCGCCGGAACTTATGCTGCGCACCCGCGCACGCCGCCAATTTACGCTGGGGGCTGAACGCCATCGTTTAGTCAGTGAAGTGGGGGTTATTGATAATGGCCCTGGCATACCTGAAACGTTACGTGAAACGCTTTTCTATCCCATGGTTTCTGGGCGCGCTGAAGGTAGCGGCCTAGGGCTATCAATTGCTCAATCGATTTTGCACCAACATCAAGGATTGATCGAATGCGACTCACGCCCAGGGCATACCGAATTTCGTTTACTGATTCCATTGGTTGTTAATTTCACCGGAGAAGCGTCATGACTGAGGCGACACAAACCGATGTAGCACGAGTGGTTATTGTCGATGATGACCGCGCCATCCGTTGGGTATTAGAGCGGGCCTTAGCGCAGCCAGACCTGGATATAGAGTGTATTGAACGCGCCGATACCGCGCTGGAGCGACTGTTAGAAAATCCACCGGATGTGCTGGTGACTGACATTCGTATGCCCGGCATTGATGGGCTGGATTTAATGTCCCGGGTGCGTGATGCACACCCTGACCTGCCGGTGATTGTGATGACCGCGCATTCGGATCTCGACAGTGCCGTGGCGTCTTACCAAGGGGGCGCCTTTGAATACCTGCCGAAACCCTTTGATGTGGACGAAGCGCTGGCGCTGGTGCGCCGTGCGGTCGCTCATGCAAGAGAGCGCCAGCGCCCGGTCAGCGTACCGGAAGGGTTGAGTGCTGAGATTATTGGTGAAGCGCCCGCTATGCAGGAAGTGTTTCGCGCCATCGGGCGGCTTTCCCACTCCCACATCACGGTGTTAATTAACGGTGAGTCTGGCACCGGTAAAGAGCGTGTTGCTCAGGCGCTCCATCAACATAGCCCGCGAGCAGGCAAGCCGTTTATAGCGCTGAATATGGCGGCAATTCCCCGGGACTTGATTGAGTCCGAACTATTCGGCCATGAGAAGGGCGCGTTTACAGGGGCAGCGCAACAGCGCCAAGGTCGCTTTGAACAGGCTAACGGCGGAACGCTGTTTCTTGATGAAATTGGTGACATGCCCGCTGAAACGCAAACGCGCTTGCTGCGTGTGTTAGCGGATGGTGAATTCTATCGCGTGGGTGGCCATACGCCTGTAAAAGTTGATGTACGTATTATTGCCGCGACCCATCAGAATCTAGAATCGTTAGTTGACGATGGGCGGTTTCGCGAGGACTTGTTCCACCGCTTAAACGTGATTCGCGTTCATCTGCCGCGCCTTTCCGAACGTCGGGAAGATATTCCGCGTTTAACGCGTCATTTCTTAGCGGAAGCTGCCAAAGAGCTGACCACCGATATCAAGGTGTTAACGCCCGAAGCAGAAGCGCATCTTACCCGTTTGCCGTGGCCGGGTAATGTTCGTCAATTAGAAAATATTTGCCGTTGGCTAACGGTCATGGCTTCCGGCCGCGAAATTCTCATTGAGGACTTGCCCCCAGAACTGCTCTCGGTCAGCGCTTCTGAAGGTAGTGTTTATGGCGATTGGCGTTCCGCGTTCAGGGATTGGGCTGACCACGCCCTGGCAGAAGGCCATACCCATCTGCTGGAAGAAGCCGTGCCGGATTTTGAACGTATTCTGATTGAAACGGCGCTGAAACATACCGGTGGGCGCAAAGGGGAAGCTGCCGAATTGCTCGGCTGGGGGCGCAATACTCTTACTCGTAAATTGAAAACGCTGCTGCCTGCGCTGGCAGATGATGCCTAACCGCCCCTTCTTTTAACAAATAACCTGTTAGCGACCAATCTATTCGCAACCCATCTGTCAGCGGTTACTCCGCCGCTGGCAGTACAAAAACAGCATCTGCTAATGCAGAGTCGGGTGACTCGCAGGTTTCTGTTGACCAGGGCAGTAAGCTGAAGGTGTGATCTACCCCCAGCCCATCAAGTTGGTGGGGCACACCATCTTGGTAAATTACATGGCCTAAACCCATTAAGCCAACGGCCAATTTACCCTCCAAGGCGGCGTTAGTCAGCCCTTCGGCCATCGCGACATCCCAGCTAAGCTGGGCCTGTAAAAAGCGTCTTAGCATAGCGGGGTCGTCGTCACCCATTGCATGCTGGTCAAATACCTCTTTTAAGCGCATTTCATAGCCAGCGCTTGGCGGTAACGGTGCAGGTATATGGTGTCGCTGGTCGGCAGGCACGCTGCTGAAGCCGTCACGAGCTAAGCGCTGACGCAGCTCGGGCGTAATGTTGAGGGCGATCAGAGGAATCTGTTGAACACGCGCGAAATGGAGAATGGGTAAGTAAAGATCAGCATCAAACCCCCAGTTCTCCTCCCAGCCGGACTGTTCCAGCAGCGCTTCTTCGGATAACAAGCCCGCAACCCAATCATCGAGTGCGGGTTGCGCTTCCCGGGGCAGCATTTCTAACCCGATGACCATATCGTCACGCAGCGCGTAAAGCCCCGCTAGGGTGTACAACTGCCAGCGGTGGTGGTCAACGGCATCATGCTGCTCGCCCAATAGGACAACCTGGTGCTGTATTGCTTGGGCTAAAACAGCGCTGTTAGCAACGACATGTTGCGATTGCCACCACTGGCCAGGAAGAGGGCGGCTGGCATGAGCCGCTAAAGGTAGCCAGCCTAGAGTCATGGCAGCGATGAAATGGTGGCGCATGGGCGTTGTGTCCTAGCGTTCTTCTGCTTTAAGGCGATTGATCTCAGTCAGAATAGCTTCTGCTTCTTCCGTCAATGTGGCGTTAGCTCTCATGTCACCATTGCGCGAAGCTTGCATTGCGGCCTGTAATTTACGCTCGTAATCTTGCTGAAGTTTTTTCTTGGGATCGCGTTTAAATAGACCAAGCATGAGTATTCTCCTGTTGTTTGTACATCATTTGTATAGCTTTGCTTGGCGTATGTCGACTATTTTCCCGAGTCACCACACCGCCATTCCCGAGTGGGGTAATCGGGAATCCATCTTGACCTTGACCTGCAGCCGCCCGAAAACCCAGGTCAACATGGATTCCCGCTAAGGGCCTGCGGGAATGACGAGGGCGGCTCGGAAGGCTGGGATGGAGTCACCGCACCGTCATTCCCGAGTGGGGTAATCGGGAATCCACCTTGACCTTGGCCTTGACCTGCAGCCGCCCAAAACCCCAGGTCAACATGGATTCCCGCTAAGGGCCTGCGGGAATGACGAGGGCGGCTCGGAAGGCTGGGATGGAGTCACCGCACCGTCATTCCCGAGTGGGGTAATCGGGAATCCACCTTGACCTTCAGCAGCCCGACCCCCCAGGTCAACATGGATTCCCGCTAAGGGCCTGCGGGAATGACGAGGGTGGCAGGGCCTGTGGGAATGACGAGGGCGGCTCGGAGGGCTCATCGTCAGGCACTGATTAAACAAAAAAAACAGCCCATCGGCTAATGCCAGTCAGGCGTTAAGAGCGCTATTTTCAAAGGCATCGTTTTTAAGGACATCGTTTTAGAGACGTTTTTTTAAAGACATCGCTATTGAAGGCACAGCTCTAAAAACCGCTCGAAATCGGAAAGTATTGTATCAAGACTGTTCTGCAGGCGATGGTCATCGTCAATCATGCGTAGTGAAAGTCGCTGACAGCGGGCATGTTCAATGACTGGGCCTGGCGGTACGACATCATCTCGCCAGCCATGAATGATATGCGTGTGTTGTGCTTGCAGTGTGATTGAGGTTTGCGGGTAATCTGGCAAGCCAAGAGCAGGGGCTAATAAAAAACAACCTAACACAGGTTCCTGGGCACTCACCGCTGCACTTAACCATCCGCCGAGACTGGAACCCGCTAAAACACAGTTAGCCAGTGTGTCGTTGCGTTCATCAATCACGGCAAGTAAATGCGCTAAACGCTCCTGCGGCTCTTTTAAGCCACGGTAGTCCATGACGACGGGTTCGCAGTTCTCAAACTGCTCAGCAACCCCTTTTAGCGCTTGCACTTTCAGGGCACCAGGTCCGCTTTCCAGGCCGTGTGAAAGGTAAACCGTCACCATGGCCATTAGCTACTTGCGGAGCGCTGAATAGCTTCGCCGCCTCGTTCAATATCTTCGCCTGCGCCGCGAATAGTGTTGCAGCCACTTATGACCAGAAGTGTCACCATCATCAATAAACTGATCGCCATTGCACGCTTCATCGAAGGAATCCTCATCAGCTGAGCGCTTGTAGAGAGATTTTAGGTACGCTGCCATTAAAAATAATCGTTGCAGGCAGTTGGTGCCATCAATTTCCCGTCGTTTGAGCGCTGGCTGGCCGTGTGATTTTGTCGCATGTGTCAGTTTTAGCCATGAAATAGCGGCGTTTATCTCTTAGCCTGGTATTGCGGTTAGTTTTTAAGATATTGTTTCTGATATGTTTTGTTGTTAAAAATGGCACTTGGCCTATTGTCTGCAGTAATCTGACTACAGCCGTAATGTTGTGACTTTAATTTTTAAGTGGAATTAATCGCCAAAAACGCTTTGCAACAACGTTAGCCACAATGAGTAAACAAGCGTGAGCAGGCTAATAGGTAATTAGGGAAGGCATGGAGCCATGGTAGCAAAAGGACGTGAAAGGACATTTAGCCTGCTCACCCTTATCAGTGTAAGGAAACGCTGATCATCACCGCCAGGGAACAGCATTGATGCAAAATCACCATCTCGTGAAAGCGAGGTGGTTTTTTTGCGTCAATTAATTGTTTTTAACACTTTGATTCTTATGTATATTTAACTTTTCCATATTTTTTGAACAACTTTTGTATCAATAAGCGTGACATTTTGGTCTATCCTCTGGTGTAAACCAAAATGTAGCGGTTAGAAGACGTCAACGTCGCAGCCGCACACTTCCAGGGACAAGCGCTATGGCGATGGTATTGATGTTATGCATGTTTGTGCTGTTTCTAGGGTTTTCGGGAGTCGGTCTTTATATGATGTTCAAGACATCGTTTATGACCACAATAGAGGATCGTGACGATATGCCTCCCGATATGTAGATAATTAAAACAATAGATAGTTAATCGACAATACCAAAAGCCACCTGCGTCCACGTTGGTGGCTTTTTGCTTTTATTGATACGGCGTTGAGCGACCAACCGCAGAGGGTTATCCCATCCAATAAAGACTCAGTAGCGCAAAGCCATAGCCCATGGCTGCGCCAGCAATGACATCGCTGACATAATGCAGCCCAAGCCCCACCCGCGAAATGGCAATCAGTAAACTAAGGGGAATCACAATAGGTAGCAACCAGGGGGTATGAGCGGCGACCAACACGCTGAACATCACCGCATGCATGGTGTGACCACTGGGGAAGCTGTATTTGTCTCGGGCAGGCTCGCCACAGTGGACGCCACCGAGGTAGGTGATAAACGGACGTTCGCGACACAGCCGCGTTTTTACCAACTTATAAATAGCGACTGCAAACAGTGCGATGGCGCTGTACTGCATGATTCGCCAAGCACCGTTAGGCTGTAACCAGGGCTGTGCAGCGATTAATAATACCCAGACAGGCCAGTCTCCCAGCTTACTTGCCGTTTGCAGCGTTAGCCGCCAGGGGCGATAAAGCGATAGGTGTGTTACCCGTTGGCAAAGCTGCCATTCAAAGACATCAAGACGATCGAATACGACAAGCGGACGCGGACGCATGGTGAGCCTCCTGGGCGTTTTGTAAATAGCGTAAGAACTGCTCTGCGATTCCCGGCCAGCTTTGCTCTAGCGCGCGTAGGCGGGCGGTTCTACCTAGGCGAGCGTAGTCAGCAGGGTGCTGGCATAACGCGACGGCAGCCTGTTGAAAGGCAAGCGCATCGCCAGGGGGAACGGTGATGCCGTTGTGCCTGCTTTGAATCAGCTCAGCGCTGGCGGCGTGGTGATAGGCCACGACTGCTAGCCCGCTGGCCATGGCTTCAGTCACCACATTTCCCCATGTTTCTGACTGAGAGGGGAAAATAAATATATCGGCACTGGCATAGTGGCGTGCTAGTGCCTGTTTATTCACAAAACCGGTGAAATGAGCATCTGGTAGCGCTTTTTGTAACTGAGCGCGGCCTGGGCCATCGCCAACAATGACGTGTGCCATATCGGGGCGTACGTCACTCATGGCCTGCAGCGTTTCTTGCAGTAACGCGAGGTTTTTTTCTGGAGCTAAGCGGCCCACATACAGCGCAACAGGTTGATGTTCGCTAACCCCCCACTGTTCGCGTAGGGTGTCGTCGCGGTGGGCTGGGGAAAATATATCGCCATCAATGCCGCGTGAGAGTACCTTTACACCGCGGATATCCTGAGCGCGTAGCGCTTCAGCCTGTTGTTGAGTGGGCACAAGGGTAAGGTCGCAGCCGTTATGGAAGTAGCGTAAATATCGCCGCGTGGCGGCAGCTAGCCAGGAAACCCCGTAGTCATGGCAGTAGTGATCGAAATTAGTATGCCAGCCAGCCACTAAAGGTATGTTCAGTTGGCGTGCAGCCTGTCGAGCTGCCCAGCCCAGCGGGCCCTGGGTTGCCAGATAAATAGAGTCGGGACGATGCTTCTGCCAGAAACGGCGAAGTTTTGAAGGTCTGGCAAGGCCAATCTGCACAGCGTTATAACCCGGTAGCGCTAACCGCCGAACCTGAAGCTCTTGGGACGGTTCTTGGTAGGGTTCTTGATACTGTTCTTGAGACGGTGCTTGAGAAAGCCCTTGAGAACGCTCTTGAGCAACATTGATGGCGCTGGCAGCCATGCTTGGTTTTGGGCGAATAACATCCACTGTTACCCCCAACCGAGTGAGTTCACGACATAGCCTATTTAAGGTATGCGCAACACCATTTATTTCTGGTGACCATGTTTCGCTAACGATACAGAGTCGCATGAGCGATCCATCCCTTTATCACGTTTTTACTCACTATTTCATTCACTATTGCATTGACTATGCGTAGCGACAGTGACACTGCCAAGACAGCCTGGTGAACATGGGATGACAGGCCACCATTTTTAATGGTGAAGCCGCTAGTGAATGGTGACGCCTTAGCAGATCAATATGTCGATCAGGTTGCATTTTTATAGTTATCAAAAAAAACGCTAAAAAAATAAAACTTTAAGAAGAATGACATATATCGGTTTTAAGGTAGCTGACGACGAGGTAAACATATCCTCGATTGTGCCTTCGCAATGCGCAATTAAAAGCTCGGTAAGCAGCTTAAACATAATTTTTCGATTTTTATGACGACCCTTTTCTGACGAATCTTGGGTTGAAAATAAATTGAATTAGAAGACTTCGGTATCTGAATTCTCTTGTAACTAAAAGTGCTGATAACAAGCGCTAACTACTTTAATGGGATCAATCATGTTTAAAAAGGCGACACTTGCTCTAGCTATTAGTGGTTTGTTGGGTGCCTCTGCGGCTCAAGCGGCGGTGGTATATGACCAAGACGGCACGACGCTAGATATCTACGGCCGCATCGCTATGGGGTTTGAAGGCGGTGGTGAAAAAAATGGCGTTGATAATGGCGAGGAGTTCCGTAATTTTGGCTCTCGTTTGCGCTTTACGGCAGGCCATCAAATCAACGCTGACCTGCGCGCGTTTGCACGGGTAGAGTGGCGTTTTACTGGGGATGAGCGCAGCCGCCCGGGCTTTGACGAAGTGCGTAATAGCTACCTGGGTCTCGAAAGTAAGCAGTACGGTACGTTCATGGCGGGTAACTATAACAGTTACTACGATAACTACGTGATGACACCGTTCGATGTTTATGTAGAGCGTGGCTATGAATTTGCCGGCGGTGGTCTTCAGGCGCGTGGCGACTCACTTGGCTATAAAACGCCTGAAATCAACGGTTTTCAGGCTGTTTTCTCAGCAAAACACTTTTCTGAGCGTGGCCTCACTGAAGCGCAGCAGTCTAGCGAAGGTAGCGTTATCGCCACACAAGGTGGCGTCGTTTACGCGACTGGCCCCTTACGTTTAGCACTCGGTTATGTAGAAGATTCCGTGCGTGGCGGTGGCAACGGTGAAACACGTTTTGGTACTACGGCCGAGTACGACATCAATGACGCTTTCTCTGCGCGTTTAGGTTATGAAACCCGTGGTGATAACGATAAGCGAGGAGGCGGTTTCGACACAGTAGGCCTAGGTGGTAGCTTTGCCACCGGCGCTTGGACCTTCTATCTCGATTATTACAACATTGACGTAGACAACGCTGATAAGGATCGCGATGCTTGGGCCGCTGCGGCGCATTACGATGTTTCTAACAATTTTGATGTGTTTGTCGAGCTAAATGATGCTAATAAAGATGCCAATAATAACTTCGAAGATGATCTGTATTATGCAGTAGGTGCTCGCTATCACTTTTAAATGATAAATAGTTTCCTTAGCGTTTAAGTCACTTATTAAGATCGTTTTGCCGATGTGCTAAAAGTACATCGGCTTTTTGCGTTATGCTATCTATGATAATAATTAAGTGGTTTTAGAAAGCGTGCATGAATACGCCTTGGTAAGGCGTGGTTAGTCTAAGAGTTTCTTTGTCGCTGGCGTTTGGCGCTTTTTCTCGCGGCGACGCTGCTTGGCTAATGCGTTGCCGTTAGCCAGTTCCTCTAAGTAGGCGATTTCTTCGTCGCTGAGCGGTTTGCGCGGTTGGTTTGTCATTGATGTCACCACATTGTCAGGCCTTTCTGGCACGCTAACGATGAACAATGACATCAATATGAAAGGAGCCATTAAGATGCGTTTTAGCCGCTATGGGATTGCGCTAGGGGGAGTCACTTACCAAGAGGAAGGGCTTGCGGGCCGTTTCTATTGAGTGAAACGGCCCGGTGTACTCACATCGTCATGATGCTTTCAAAGCCGCCATAAATAAGACGCTTGCCATCAAAGGGCATGGGATTAACGTCCATTTGTAAGCGTGGATCTTCCATGACTTTTGGCATAGCGACATCGCGTACCGCTTTGGAAGGCCACTCTATCCATGAAAAAACAACGCTTTCGTCATCTTTTCGCTTAACCGCCATGGAGAACGAGGTGACCTCGCCTTCGGGAACATCATCTTCCCAACACTCTACCACTCGCAGTGCGCCGAACTCTTTGAACACTTCTGCGGCGGCGCGGGCGTGCTCAATAAACTCAGATTTATTAGCGGTCGGCACGGCAGCGATGAAGCCATCGACATAGGGTGTGGCGGTAGTGTTCATGCTGTTTCTCCTGCGTTTGCTTTGGGTGGGAGTTCTCGAGCGGGGCGTACTTCAATGCTGCCCAGCCGAGCTGGCGGGATGCGGCTAGCCAACTGCAGTGCCTCATTCAAGTCGCGAGCTTCCAGTAGGTAGAAACCAGCCAGTTGCTCTTTGGTTTCGGCAAAGGGGCCATCGGAGATCAGTGTCTCGCCATCACGCACGCGCACGGTGGTTGCGGTCTCCGTTGGTTGTAACGGCTGCCCGGAAAGGTAGTTGCCGCTGGCGCTCAGGCGCTCGACCCCCGCGATACACTCCTGGTTGAGGTCGTACCACTCCTGTTCGCTCATGGCATTGATGATTTGCTCTTGGTAATACACTAGCGCAACGTACTTCATGGAGCGTCTCCTTCGGTGGCTGAGGGGCAGTTTTCTGACGGAACGTTGACCATCCAGCCGACGCCAAAGCGGTCGGTTACCATGCCGAACCCTGGCGACCAGAAGGTGGCTTCGAATGGCATGACAATCTTTCCACCCTCCGCTAGTTGAGCAAAGGTTCGTGCGGCTTGCTCAATATCCTGATACTCCAGTTGAATCTCTACCCCTTGAGGTGGTGTATAGCAGTCAGCCGCCATATCGGCACCCATCAAGCGGCGTCCACGCAGGTTCAGCGAGGCATGGATAACGTGGTCATGAAGGGTGGTCGGTACGTGTTCAGCGGCAGGCGTTTCAGCGTAAGTCAGTAGGCATTCCAACTGGCCACCAGTGACGTCGGCATAAAACTGCATGGCCTCACGGCAAGTGCCGGGAAAGGCAACATGCACGTTCATGGCATCCGGCACACGGGCAAGGTTACGGTGCTGCTCAATGCCGGCACCGGGCTCAAAATCCTCCAGCGAGAAGAAGCGCCGCAGCTCAAGTGTCACGTTGCCATCGGCATCTTGGGTGGGCCACTGCTGAGCCCAATGAATGGCCTCTTCCAGCGTTGGCGCTTCTAGTACGCTGTAGCCAGCAATGCGCTCACTGGGGGGCGAAAATGGTCCTGGGATAACGGTGGGAGTACCCTTATCGAAGCGGATCAGGCAGCCATCGCTGGTTGGACGTAAGCCATCACCGCCTAAAAATACACCAGCCTCAGTTAAACGCTGGTTATAAGCGGCCATGTCGGCAAGCAGTTCTTGGGAGGGCATAACGCCGTTTTCGGTATTGGTATCGGCACGGCGAATTAGCATGAATTTCATTGAGAGTCTCCTGGATGATCCGAGGGGGTACTCTTACTAATCGTTTGGGGCGAGCTGAAATCGACATGGTCGGACTATTTTTTTATCACGTTTTTTATCAATGCTGTTTTAGCTCAGACAGCCGCCTGCGCAAAAAGCGCTTCTCTGGATCAAGCGTCGCCAGCACGAGCGCCTGCTGATAGGCACTGCGCGCTGCATCATATTGGCCTTGGCGGCGCAGTAAATCCGCTTGTGCCGCGTATAATAAGTGGTAGCGGCTCATTTGTGGGTGATGGACTAACTCATCGAGAAGCTGCAAACCGGTTGCCAGCGCGCCATTCATGGCGATGGCCACTGCGCGATTGAGTGCCAGAATGGGTGAGGCATTGTGGCGGCATAGCGCATTGTAGAGTCGTACGATTCTTCCCCAGTCGGTCTGTTCGGCGCTGCTAGCCTGTGAGTGTTCCGCGGCAATTGATGCCTGTAGGGTGTAGTAGCCGGTTGGAGTGAGCGCTAGTGCCTGCTCAAGCCATTCGATACCGCTATTAATATCCTCTTGGTGCCACAAATCTCTGTTTTGTTCGTCCAGGGTGACTAAGTCACCCGCGCTGTCTTGGCGTGCATCGCGACGAGCATCATTAAGCCGCATCAGTGCCATCAACCCGAACACCTCGCCACTGGGTAGCAGCCTTGCTAACGCCTCACCGAGGCGCATGACTACCTTCGTCAAGCTAACATCAACGACCTGGCTGCCCATGCTGCGTGAGTAGCCTTCGTTGAACACTAAATAGATAACCTGGAGTACATCCGGCAGGCGCTCGGGAAGTGCTTCGCTGTCAGGCACCGCGTAGGGGATGCGGGCATCGCGAATTTTGCGCTTAGCGCGCACGATGCGTTGAGCCAGCGTAGTGGGCTTCATAAGTAACGCACTCGCCACCTGTTCGGTAGTGAGGCCGCACATTTCCCGCAGGGTTAATGCCACGCGGGCTTCCATGCTCAGGCTTGGGTGACAGCAGGTGAACAACAGGCGCAGTGCATCGTCTTGAATCGTCGCTGGTTCTAGATCCAGTGTCTCTTCGGCGGGTAACAGCAAATGAGCTCGGCGGCGTGCCGTGCTGCGTTGGCGAATTTGATTAACCCCACAGTGGTAGCCGGTACGAATTAACCAGGCTTGAGGGTTGTCGGGTGAACCGTTAATTGGCCATTGCTGAACCGCTGCCACAAACGCATCCTGCATTGCTTCTTCGGCAAGCTCAAAATCCCCTAGCAAGCGAATCAGAGTCGCCTGTACGCGCCGGGAATGATCGCGGTATAAGCTGTCGAGGTCATTACATTCTGTCTTCATAGACCAGTATTCATCATAGAGATCCATACGCTACTACCGGCAAAAATAGCTGAGCAGCGAGTTATTGTTATTAGCTCAAACGTAGCGCATGAAGTCTCCGATGATGTGCTTTTCTTATGCAAGTTTTTCTTAAGTCGCGCTGTCAACCATCGGTGCGCTTTTGAGTGGTGCTGTTAAAAGGATGAAGAGCATCGCGGGGCACGTAGAAACGTAGTGCTTCACCTTCACGAACGGCTGGCTGGCCCGCGGTGCGAATCACCGTGGGTTGCTCGCTGTCGGCGAGATTAACGTATAGATGGCTTTCCGCACCTGCCGCCTCAAAGAGCATGAGTGTTGCGTCGATGGCTAGGTGTGGCGCATCGGGTGCGGTGAGGTGCATATCATCTGGGCGAATGCCGAGGATATCGGTGCCTGCAGGGAGGTGTTCCAGCATGCTGCTGTTTTGAGTACGCAGATAATCCAGCGGCAACATGTTCATTGCCGGAGAGCCAATAAATTCCGCAACGAACATGGTGGCCGGACGGGCGTAGATCTCCATCGGGGTGCCAACCTGCTCAATTTGCCCGGCATTTAGCACGACCAAACGGTCGCCCAGGGTCATGGCTTCCAGCTGATCGTGGGTGACATACAGGCTGGTGGTTTTTAGGCGACGCTGTAGCTGTTTAATCTCCACCCGCATTTGCACGCGCAGCTTGGCATCCAGGTTGGAAAGCGGTTCATCAAACAAGAAGGCTGAAGGCTCGCGCACCAGCGCTCGGCCCATGGCTACCCGCTGGCGCTGGCCGCCGGAAAGCTTGCGCGGTTTGCGCTCCAGGAAGTCTTCAATCTCCAGCATCTTGGCCGCTAAGCGCACGCGTTTATCGATGTCATCTTTTTTAAAACCGCGGTTCTTTAAGCCATAAGCAAGGTTGTTGTAGACGGTCATGTGCGGATAAAGCGCGTAGTTTTGGAACACCATGGCGATATCGCGCTCAGCGGGCTCTAACTTATTGACTACCCGGTCGCCGATTTTGAGCGTGCCTTCGGTAATGGTTTCAAGCCCCGCGACCATGCGTAGCAGGGTCGATTTGCCACAACCGGATGGCCCGACGAGTACCACAAATTCGCCATCTTCAATCTGTAAGTCGATGCCTTTGACGGCGTGAACATCGCCGGTATAGGTTTTCTTCAGCCCTTCCAAGGTAATACTGGCCATCTTATTTCTCCGTCTCGGTCAGGCCTTTCACAAATAGGCGTTGCATAAACAGAATCACTAATACCGGCGGTAGCGCTGCCATCACCACTGCCGCCATAATCAAGTGCCACTGGGGGTTCTCTTCTGAGGTCATGCGCTGAATACCCATCACGATGGTGTAGTAGTCAGGGTCGGTGGTGATCAGCAGTGGCCACAGGTATTGGTTCCAGCCATAGATAAACATGATCACAAACAGCGCGGCGATATTGGTCACTGACAGCGGCATTAAGATGTCTTTAAAAAACTTCAGTGGCCCGGCGCCGTCGACGCGAGCAGCTTCGAGCATTTCTTCGGGAATGGTCATAAAGAACTGGCGGAACAGAAACGTCGCGGTGGCCGAGGCAATTAGCGGAATCGACAGCCCGGCAAAGCTATTGAGCATGTTGAGATCCGCAACGACCTGAAACGTGGGAATAATGCGCACTTCGACGGGCAGCATTAGCGTGACGAAAATTAGCCAGAAAAAGAACATCCGAAAACGAAAGCGGAAGTAAACAATCGCAAACGCCGACAGTAGCGAGATCGACAGTTTTCCTACGGTAATCGCCATGGCCATAACAAAACTGTTCCATAGCATCATGCCTGCTGGTGGGGCTCCTGCGTTGGAAACGCCGGACTGCCACATACGGGTAAAGTTTTCGATACCGTGAGCGCCGGGCAGCATCGGCAGCGTGCCGCGTAGCAAGTCGCCTGGCGCCTGGGTAGACGCTACGAGCGCAACGTACACGGGGAACACCACCACCGCGACGCCAATCATCAACGTCAGATGAGCAAAAAAATTCGCCCAGGGTCGGTTCTCAACCATTGAAAGTCTCCCAAACAATTAGCCAGTGGTGTTAGTAGTTCACGCGGCGCTCGATAAAGCGGAACTGCACCACCGTGAGCGCGACCACAATGGCCATTAGAATCACTGACTGAGCGGCCGACGAGCCTAAATTCAAACCCACGAAGCCATCGGCGTAGACCTTATAGACCAGCGTGTTGGTGGCCTGGGCGGGGCCGCCTTGAGTAGTAGCGTGAATAATGCCGAACGTGTCGAACATGGCGTAAACCACGTTAACCACCATCAAGAAGAAGGTGGTTGGCGTGAGCAGCGGGAAAATAATCGTCCAGAAGCGCTTCATGGGGCTTGCGCCGTCAATGGCCGAGGCTTCGATCAGTGATTGAGGGATTGACTGTAAGCCAGCGAGGAAGAACAGAAAGTTATAAGAAATCTGCTTCCAGGCGGCGGCAAAAACCACCAGCATCATGGCGTCTGCGCCCGAATTACGGTGGTTCCACTGGTAGCCGACCATGTCCAGTATGTAGGGCACAATGCCAATCGACGGGTTGAAAATAAACCACCACAGCACACCGGCAATGGCAGGGGCAATCGCATAGGGCCATACCAGCAACGTGGTGTAGGTGCTGCGTGAGCGGATCATGCGGTTAACCGTGCTCGCTAACAGCAGCGCAACGGACATGGAGAGTAGCGTGGTGCCTACCGCAAACACCACTGTCACGGAGAGCGAGTTAAGGTAAGCGCCATCGCGAAACAGGCGAGCAAAGTTTTCCAAACCCACAAAGGTGGTGCGTAGCCCAAAGGCATCTTCTCGTAGCAGTGATTGGTAAAGCGCTTGGCCGGCTGGCCAGATAAAGAAAATCAGCGTGACAATGACCTGAGGAGCCAGTAAGGCGTAGGGCAGAAAACGCCCAGGGAAGGTCATGCGTTTGGTTTGCATAGGCGACGTATCCTGCGTCTATAAACGGCACCAATAAGTAGGGCACTTAACAACAGGCACGCCGCCTGCCAGGGGCAGGCGGCGGATAAGGTGCTTGCTTACTGGTTGGCTGATTGGAAGTCGCGTAGCAACTGATTACCACGCTCAACGGCTGAGTCAGTAGCTTCCTGGCCAGATTTAGCGCCCGTCATCACCGCTTCCATCTCTTCGGAGATAATGTCGCGGATTTGTACAAAGTTACCAAACCGTAGCCCCTTCGAGTTTTCAGTCGGCTCGTTTAGCGTCATCTGCTTCAGCGAAATATCGGCACCAGGGTTCTCATCGTAGTAGCCCTGCTCTTTGCTCAAGTCCCACGCTGCTTGAGTGATGGGCAGGTAACCGGTTTGCTGGTGCCACTCGGCTTGTACCTCAGGCTGTGAGAGGTACTCAAAGAAGGCGGCAACGGCTTCATACTCGTCATCGGTGTGGCCTTGTAGTGCCCACAGGGTGGCACCGCCAATGATGGAGTTCTGTGGCGCGCCATCTACGTCGTCATAGTAGGGCTGCATACCGAAACCGACTTCAAAGTCAGAGTTAGCAGCGACATCCGCACGGGAAGCAGAAGAGCCGAAGAAAATCGCGCAGTCCTGGGAGTAGAACAGCGGTTCAGAGTCTGGCCCGGAGCCAGGGCCGCCCCACTTAAAGGCATCCGTATCCTGCCAAGCCTTCAAATTATCCCAGTGGAGGGCAACCAATTCATTGTTGAAATTGAACTCTGTTTCTATCCCGCCAAAGCCATTTTCTAACGTCCCTAGCGGCGAGTTGTGCATGGCAGAGAAGTTTTCCAACATAACCCAGCTTGGCCATGAGGTGGTGAAGCCACAGCTGGCTGCCCCAGAATCGACGATTTGGCGTGAAAAATCGGCTACTTCTGCCCATGTTTCGGGGGGCTGCTCAGGGTCTAGGCCCGCTTCCTCAAACATGTCGCGGTTGTAGTACATAATCGGCGTTGAGGAGTTGAACGGGAAAGACAGCATATTGCCGTTGGTATCGGTGTAGTAACCGACTACCGCTGGCAGGAAGGCTTCGCGATCAAATGCGCGGCCATACTCTTCCATCAACTCGTACACTGGGTAGATGGCGCCTTTGGCGTTCATCATGGTGCCGGTGCCGACTTCGAATACCTGCAGAATATGTGGCTGTTCGCCTGCACGGAACGCCGCAATAGCACCGGTCATCGTTTCTGTGTAGTTGCCGCGGTAGCTGGGTGTGACCTGGTAGTCGTCCTGAGAAGCGTTAAACTCCTCCGTCATTTCTTCAAGGATTTCACCAAGCTGGCCTCCCATGGCGTGCCACCAGGTCACTTCGGTCGCAGAATGGGCAGAAAGGCTAAACGTGGCAGTAGCCACCCCTAGGGCAAGCGCGTGCAATGTGAAACGAGACATAACGGCTCCTTGTGGGTCGTTCGCAGTACGTTTATTAAGTTTTTGGGTGCACTGAACAGTAGAAAGTGTAGATGACGTTTTCATGAATGCACGATGAACTCGACGTGACAGTCAACGTTTCGCTGTCCGTCGGCCTGCTTAGTAGGCAAAGGAGAGAGGCGGTGATAGGGTGATATTGAGAGACTAACAAACGAGAGCAGTATGACTGACGCGACCACCTTACTGGCAAAGCTAGTATCGTTCGATACCACTTCCAGTGAATCTAATTTGGCCCTAATTGAATTCGTTGAGGACTATCTAGCTGATTATGGTGTGGCTTCAGAGCGGGTGATGAGCCCGTGTGGCACCAAAGCCAACCTGATTGCCCGCGTAGGCCCTGACGCCCCTGGCGGAGTGATGCTTTCTGGGCATACCGACGTAGTGCCGGTGGCCGGTCAGCCATGGTCGAGTGATCCGTTTACCCTGCGTGATGGCGGTGATGGGCGCCTGTACGGGCGTGGTACCTGTGATATGAAAGGCTTTATTGCCTGTGCGTTAGCTATGGTGCCTACCTGGGCCAATACGCCGCTGAAGCAGCCTATCTATTTCGGGTTTTCTTATGACGAAGAAATTGGCTGTGTGGGCGCGCCGAGTCTTATTAAACGCTTTTACGAGCACTACTCCACCACCGCCCACGTCATTGTTGGTGAGCCTACCAGCATGCAGCCTGTGGTTGCGCAAAAAGGTGCAACGAATCTGCGCACTAGCGTGATTGGTCAGGAGGCTCACAGTAGCCAAGTGAATCAAGGCACGTCAGCTATCCATGTTGCGGCAAGGCTCGTCACGTTCATTGAAGACACCATGGCGGCATTGGTGGAAGAGGGCCGCGTCGATGAGGCTTTTAATGTGCCGCATACCAGCCTGCACGTTGGCAAAATAAAAGGCGGCACGGCGATCAATATTATGGCGCGGGAGTGTCAGTTTGAGTGGGAAATTCGCCATCTGCCCACGGACACCTTCGACGAAATATACGCACGCTTTGAAGCCTATTGCGCCCAACTAAGCGCCGAGTTGCAGGCTAAAGGCAAGCACGTTGAAATCACCACCGAGCCGCTAAACGTGACAGTGCCTGGCTTGGCCGACCGCGAAAACGACCAGGTGCTTCGCTTAGCCAAAGACCATCTGCCACACGCCTGCTGTAACCATGCGGTGGCTTACGCCACGGAAGCGGGGCAGTTCCAAGGCCAAGGCTTGCAGACAATAATTCTTGGCCCTGGCAGCATCGCCCAGGCGCATCAACCCGATGAGTATATTGAGACGGCTCAGTTGCATGAATGCACGGCGTTTATGCAGCGATTAGGGCAGGCGCTAGAAACACCCCATTTGGGATGATGGCTGCTAAATTAGTCCGCAATATCAATAGCGCACAATAAAAAACACCCGCCAATGATTAAAACAGGCGGGTGTTCTTCTGAAGTGCTTCTTCGATATTTATGGCGGCTAATGCTGATGTTGCTCTTCGTAAAGCTCCGCTTTTGCGTGGCGCATCACATCTTCGCAGGCCTGTTGGCGGGCAAGCTGGGTCAGCAGCCGCTGGGTAACTTCAAATCCTTTGCCCAAACAGGTATCAACTTCGTCTCGGCTAACGTGCGGAGAGACGTTGTAGTCGATTTTTACTGTACGGCCACCGCCTTCGAGTCGATCGGCAATTTGTCTAAGCCGCCAGGCGATTCGCTCTTTCCAGGTTGCTGATTCTACCGCGCCTTCGTTTACGCTAAACGTGCACTGCCACTCGGGTTTGTAAACCTTCATAGGAGAACCTCCACTGGGTTTGGAAAGAATGCTTGATCGTGTGTCGTACTCCGTCTGTCTGATGATGTCGCTCTGGTACTATATCTAACTCTGTGCCAATACCGAAACAAAACGTATACCAAATCTATAAACCAAAGAATACAGAGCTTTCAATATGACGCTTTCAACGCCAGTCTCAACGTCAGCCAACTGCCCGTGTGGCAGTGGTGCTGCATTCACGGCGTGTTGCCAGCCTTATCACCAAGGTGCAACAGCACCTACGCCGGAAGCGCTAATGCGTTCACGTTACACGGCGTTTGCGTTGAATAGCCGCGATTACCTACTTGCCACTTGGCACGCATCAACGCGGCCAACGCAGCTACCGCCTGACCCAGACTCCCAATGGAAAGCGCTCACGATTGTGGCGGCACCGCCCGCAAAAAAGGGGCAGGGTACGGTACATTTTTTAGCCTATTTCCGTGAACAAAACCGCTGGTATGTGCTAGAAGAAAACTCACGGTTTGTGTTTGAAGACGGGCGCTGGTGGTATGTGGATGGCGTGCCGACCATTGAGCGCCTCAAACCGCGGCGCAACGAGCGCTGCCTATGTGGTAGCGGCCGAAAAATAAAGAGTTGTTGTGGTGAGTAGTATAAATACCGATACCCAATGGTTCCTCTACTTACTTGAGTGCAAACGCGGCACCTATGTGGGGATTACCAATAACCTAGCGAAACGTTACCAAGCGCACTGTGACGGCAAAGGCGCCCGCTATACCCGAGCGAATCCACCGATAGCACTGCTCGGCGCGCAACCTTTCGCAGATCGCGCCGCAGCCAGCCGCGCTGAATATGCGCTGAAGCGCCAAACGCCAAGCCGAAAACGCCAATGGGCCACTCAGTGGCCGATTAGCGATTTTTTCGCCTCGGCGTTGGATAGGCAACTTTCGCTGATGACTGAATGGCCGATTTACCGGACAACGCGTCAATGGCGGCTCTGTTTAGGCCTAAGCGAGAGGTGATCAAGCGCTTTACACGGCCTGCCTCAATTAGCTTGCCGATACCGATACTAGGTTCATTGGCATCGTTTTTAATCAGCGTCAGGTTGCGTTGACCGCTGGCGCGATTCACCATCGGCGACCAGTTCGATGCCCCATAATAGGCCAGCGCCGCGCACATGGCCGACCCAGTCGTAGTGCTCGGGATTACCAGGTGTAGTACAGACATAGGGCGTTATGTCTTGGCTTAGGCTATGTCTGGGGGTGGCCAGGAATAGACCGGAGGTGACAGTTGCGCCACAATCGGGCAATCTAACGCCCTTTTTCGCCAGTGCTAATGGGCGGAGCTCATTAAATTTCAATCATCATTCAGCATGGAGTGCAGTGTGGCAGTTTACGGCGGTATTCAGGCGCATGAATTGGAACGTTGGTTAAATGCATTAACCAACGCGGCCTATGATCGACGCTGCCCACTTTCCAAAGTGCACGGCGGCAATGCCCGTGCTCGCACTGCTCGCCAGGACTTGCTGCATCTCGCCCAGGCTTTCCGTAGCGGCGAACGAATTCGCGATGATGTGGCCGCTGGCTTAAGCCGTTGGTGCCAGCACTACCTAACAGAAGCGGAATGGTATGTGCTGGTGGGCGGCCGCAAACCCGTTGCCCAATCAAAGGCGTTATCCTCTGCTGCTGATGACGATGCGCTGGACGTACTTTATCAGCACCGGGTGGGTTAACCTGCTTCATCAAGCACTGTTACAATGGATAGATGAGGCTATGTTGGTATCTGTTGTTGGTGTGCTTTAAAAACACTGTATAAACTGCTGTTTATCCAGTGTTCTTCTGGAGCACGCCATGAAACAAGCAAACCTCGAAGCCCTCGAGCAGACACTGGCCTCCCTACCCCGTTGATTTCAAGAAATACCTAGCAGACCGCTTATTGGGCAAATCAGCTCCCGAACTTTTCGTTATGAAAGCAGTCCTTCACGTCCCTGGCGATTTTGGCTTTTGATGGCTGCCTACGAGAAAGGTGCCCAGCCAAACATTCGTTCAGCGAGATCGTCAGCAGCACCGCGAAGACGACGACAGCCTTCACCAGCACCGGAACCTTGGCGCAAACTCTTTATTCTACAAATAATGACACCAACCCCTCTGAACGAACGGGGCACTGTTGGTTCGGTTATGTGATTCTTCCGTTCAAGGCTCGGGATAGGCGGGCGGCATCTTGTAATCGGAGCTAACCATGTCACGGTTTCCCAAATCCGCTTTCGGTCTTTGCATTTTCGGGTTCGTCCTCCTGACGGGATGTGGAACGCTAGAATACCAGGCCGAAAGAAAACATTGTGAAGCAGAGTGGATGCTGAAAATCCCGCCGGTTTATCGACAGGAAGCCGTTACCAAATATCGCAGCGAAACACGGCTGACGGGCAAGATGACCTGCACAACTGAGGATTCAATTACCAACTGCACGCAGGACACCGAGACAATCTCGGTTCCCTACATGGCGATTGAGACCGTCGATATCAAGAAGCAATTGCGCAATCCGCAGATTGCATCCTGCGCCGCGCGTGTCTGCTCAGCAAAATACGGCAACAGCAAATGCGAAATGTGATTTGCCGCTGCTGGAACCCTTCGCCTGCATGATGCAGGTCTATTTACAGATGATAGAGGGCCAACAACCACACCCTGAATGGGATGCCAGGCTGGCCCCCGTCAGTGTGAAGAAAGCGCATTACGCCGAGGGGAAACCCTGTGGGCGCCAGGGGCGTTCAGACGCCGCTGACGAAGCTTATCAGGCTATCGGATCGCCAGTAACGGAGCTGCACCACTCGCCCTGATCTCATCCGGGATGCGGGGGCAAAAGATACAAAGACAACGGAGAGTGCATCATGGATTTCGAGAAACCAGGACTAGGCGCGCAGTTTTCACAACTGGGCTACCTGCTCAAGCACACATTCACGATCATTGGCCGCGACACAGACATCTTGTCGCCCATCATACGGATGAGCGTCTATGCTGCTTTCGTGGTCGTGCTTTTCTTCGCTGGGATTGCTGCCATCATCGTTGGTATGGGCGGGACGGGCACCCTGTTGCTTTTGGCCATGGTGATTGTCTTCGTCTACAAGTTTTTCTACTACAATCATCAAGAATTGCGGCTGAGCCGGCTGGTCTATGATACGGCCTGCGGTCGAGACGCGACGGTACAGGGCGCGCGAAAGGAACTCGCCGACGTCAAAGGCAGGGCTCGGATCCTAGGATTGATCGACATGGCGAATGTATGGGTTGTCCTTAAGCGCGGGAACGGCGGATTGATCACCCGCCTCATCCTCGGTGCGCTCGTCGAGATTTGGGATTTGGTCAACCATTTCCTCCTGCCCGTGTTTGCCATCGACAAGCTGAGTTTCCGCGAAGGGGGCGAGCGTCTCCACACGCTGCGTGACCATGTCCCCGAAACGCTGGTCGGCGTCTTCGGCATCGACATCATGGGCAATGTCGTGCGCACGATTCTCGGCCCCCTCTACCTGATCGCGATCATCCTCGGCATCATCCTCGGCCTTGCGTCCGGGGGCTTCATGCCGACAGCGTTCTCTGCTGGCTCGCTGGGGGAGCTGTTCGGCAGCATTCCGGACGGGCTGCCGCTCGACGAACAGACGCTATTCAACTGGCTACCGCTCTTCGTGCTTATCTTCCTAGCCTTCATCGGCAACGCGATCCTCGCGCGGCTGGTGACGGCGATCAAGGTGATCTACTTCACCCTGTTCTACACCCGCATCGCCCACGCGGATGCCCTTGACTCCGATATCCGGGACGAACTCGACGGCTACCTGAACCTCGGGAATGGCGACGCCTTCGCTTAAGGTAATTCGCCGTCCGATTTCGCTATGGGACAGAGTTGAATTTTCCAATGATTTCCACTCGTCGGTTTACGCTCCTTCCCTTGTCGGTCGCATTATCCGCGATCGGTTCCGCCTCGCCACGTCCCTCCGCTGTGACGGTGACGGCGCCCAAGACCGACTGACTGCTTAAATAGTCTTGCACGGCTAAGGCGCGATCTCGTGAAAGGGCAAGGTGTAGGTGTCATCACCAGTGGAATCGGTATGCCCTACGACGCGAAATTCACTCAGGCCCGCATCCGCGATGTCTTGCGCAAGCGCGTCGAGGGCATCCTGCGCCTCGGGTCATAATTCGGTGCTGTCCACTGCAAACAGAATGGCACCGTCCAGCACGAATCGCAGGGTGGAACCGATTGCCGCAACCGCATCGACATCCGCGCCCGCGAACCGCGTGCCGCAGCCATCCCCATCGTCGGTCAGGCTCACGAACCGGTAATTTGCATCCGCCGGCACCAGCCCCACCAAATCGACTTCGGCACGCCCGCCGCTGATGTCACTCAGATCGATCCAAGCCTCGCCGTCTTCCGAAATCGAGAGCGTCATACCCTCGACCTTCACATTTCCGGAAAAGTCGGGTGGCCCCAGGATCGCCTGTTGGTCACTTGCGGAGTCTTCGATCGTGCCTGTACCGGCCGAACGATCGACCACGGCATCCGCAAAGGACTTGTCACCCTGCGGTAGGAGCACGATTCCCCGCTTGCCGTCCTGGTATTCACGGGTTTCGTTTGGTTGTGCCAGCGTTGGGGCGGCCATGGCCATGCAGGCCAAGACCATAAAGCGTGATAATAGGGAGCGAAGCATAAATAGCCTCCTGGAACCAGTCACAACCTTGCAGAATTATTCATTAGTGCACGGTTGTTTGTAAGTTTGCTCCGACGTGATCGTAAGCCCGTGAACCCTTGGATGGGAGGCGCTGGTGAAAAAACATTACTTTGAAATTGACTCCAGCATCCCGTTCAAACGAACGGGGCGTACAGGTCGCGGAGCATGCTAACAATATCCCCATAGGTCGCGATACGAGAGGACAAGACTACAAATCAGAGCGGTCATCGGCCGGAAAACAGCAAGGAGAAGAACAAGATGAGCATGGCGATTGCGGAATATAACCCCAAATCGCACCGTCCGTGTCCTGATCGAATGTCGAGGCGCGATTTCCTATCGAACTGAGAATAATCGTCACGCGATAGTCAAGAGGAGGACCGGAAAATGAAATTGGGCGCACTGAGATTGGCCGAGATGGCACTGGTCGGCAGCATGACCTGCGCGGCAGCCGCGCATGCTGCGGACGACGTCGTGATCGTCTATGATGCGTCGGGGTCCATGTGGGGACAGATCGACGGCACCAGTAAGATCGAAATCGCGCGGGACGTGCTGACCGGATTGGTCAATGACTGGGACAAAGATACCAACCTGGGCCTCGTCGCCTATGGCCACCGCAGCAAGGGCGATTGCACCGATATCGAAACTCTGATCGCGCCGGGCCCGCTGCACAAGAGCGATTTTATCGAGACGGTCAATGTGATCAAGCCGGTTGGCAAGACGCCGATCTCGGCTGCCGTGCAACAGGCTGCCGAGCTGATGTCCTACCGCGACAGTTCATCAACCGTCGTGTTGATCTCGGATGGGGTGGAAACCTGCAATGCCGATCCCTGTGCGCTGTCCGCAGAATTGGCAAAACAAGGCATGAACTTTACCGCACATGTTGTCGGATTCGATCTGAAAGAGGAAGAGAATGCCAATCTCTCCTGCATCGCAGAGAACACCGGTGGCGTTTTCGTTCCGGCCAGCAATGCCGCCGAGTTGCACGGCGCATTGGATCAGGTTCAAAGCGCCATGGACCTGAAGCCCGTCACGCCGGAACCTGAACCGGAAGAACCACCACCGCCCGAAGTGACGGTTTCAGGTCCTGCGCAGGCAACAACCGGCGCGGCCTTCGATGTAAGCTGGTCCAAAACCATCAACCCCAGAGACATGGTCGCCATCGTGCCGACCGGCGCGGA